>SFJN01000056.1 GCA_004555055.1 Bacteroidales bacterium
GATTTCTGTCCTGCGAACACGCGCATAGCGGGCTATGTAAGTGTTTAAAGGAGAGAAAGATACAAGTGAGAGCTTGAAAAGTGGCCAAGCATAAGAACACTTCCTAATTGAATAATAAACTAATTTATAGAACATCCCATATCAGTTCTCAAAATCTGTCCGTCCTCATCGATGGTCATGCGCAGGTGCTTGCTGTCGACAGTGATAAGGTATTTCTGCGACATGGCCTCCACGCTCAAGTGGGCATCCTTGGGGAGCAGGGCGAGTTCGGCAGGTGTGAGGCGGAAGTCTTCCACACGTCCGAAGTATTCGCCGGTCTTGCCCTTCTGTTCCTCCTGGGCGTAGAACATGGCCCAGAGGAGTTTCTCCACAGGACGGTAGTCGGGATAGACGAAACGCTCGCTCCCCTTGCCGGCCTTGAGTTTGCTCAGATAGACGTATCCCCAGCGTTCGGGCATGTGCATGGCAATCATGCCGGTAGAGGGCCACGTCCAGTTGTCCTCGGGGAGATACTTGCCGTCAGCCCCCTTCTTGCGGAAGGTACGGCCGCTCCTGTCGAGCTCGGTCTGCCACTCCACGCGGCTGAAACCCACGCGGAGATAGCGTCCGGCCTGGAGGACATTGTCGAACTCCTGGGCTATGGCCTTGCGGGGAATGGCCACCTCGATGTCCCAGCCTTTGTCGGTGTCACGGTTGTTGTTGAGCGTGCCGTTGACATTCACAGCCGACTTCAGTCCCGGACAGTCCCACTGGAACTGTACGAAGTTACGGCGCGGGGCACGGTAAGGCATTTCGAGGCAAAGGTCAAAGATGACATTCGAAGCATTGAACTCCAGTTCATAATAGTTGTGGGCATCGCCGGTAGGGTCGATGAAGATTTCAAAGTCGGGGTCGTAATAGATGACCGTATCGCGCAACGTCAGGTTGGCCCATACGTTGGGCTCCTCCATCACGGCGGAGACATAAAGGTAGTCGTCGTCCCAAAGCATCTTTGCCCGGGTGGCATAACGGGGCGTGGGGAATCCCTCACCGCTGATGTCCATGAAGAGTTCGGTCTCGGGAGCGTTCTGCCACGACTTCTCGTTCATGACGCCGTCAACGGTAATCTTGTCCACGGTACGGTATGCCACATAGCCGTGGGGCTCGGTGAGGAAACGGGCATATTTTTCGGTGATGCTCTGGGCATCGGCGGCTGCCACCGCCGAAAGCGCAAGGGCGGCCGCAAGGAATCGGAGATTATTCATGGTATTCATTCCAGGGGTGTTCTTATTCAGGAAGTGTGCTTATGCTTGGTAATTTACAGCCCCCTGTTGTTTTGCCGACAAAAAGGAAAAAAATCAGTTGCTGGTCTGTACCTTGCCCTCGCCACGATAGAGCTTGCAAGGACCGTCGAGGAGGACGGCGATGACGGTAATCTGGGGATCGAGCACCTGGTCGGGGACATCGATGTAGAGATTGCCGGGAATGTCGTTCCAATAGTTCTTGTTGAACACCTTGTAGTTGAGCATGGCACCGTTGCCCACTACCCAAACGCGGTTTACCTTGTTCATGAGACCTTTGATTTCAATGGGTCCGTTGGGTTTGTAGGGGAGGTAGAGGTAAAGGATGTCGCCGGCGGTGTTCAGCGTGGTATAACCCTGGAAGTGCTCGGCAGGAATACCAGCGCGGGTGTCGTAGACCGCCTCGGCATGCTTCTTGTTCCAGCGGCCGAATTCCTTGAGGATGTCTACCTGCTCCTGGGGGATGGTGCCGTCCTCGCGCGGACCGATGTCGAGCAGCAGGTTGCCGCCGTTCGACAAACAATCGACGTAGGTGCGGAGCAGCATATGCGGTGTCTTGTAGTTGGTGTCGGTATGCTGATAGCCCCACGAATCGTTCATCGTCATGCAAAGTTCCCAATATTTGCTCTCAGGACGCACCACCGGCACACCTTGCTCGGGGGTGGCGTAGTCACCGTAACCGGCAATGCGGCTGTTGATGATGCACTTGGGAGAATACTTGCGGAGGAGTTTTACGATTTCCGCACTGCGCCATGTGGCGGCATCCTGCTCCCAGTCGCCGTCGAACCACCAGAGGTCGGGCTTGTACTGGCGCGAGAGTTCCTCCATCTGCCCGAAATTGAACTTGCAGAAACTGTCCCACCGCTGGGGGTCGTCCTTGATGCTGTAGCGTGTGGACTTGCGGGTGTCGTTGGGATAGTCGGAACGGCTCCAGTCGAGCAGGCTGTAATATAGTCCGAGATGCATGTCGGTCTTCCGTACCTCGTCGACAAAGGGGGTGAGGACGTCGCGTCCGGCGGGGGTGCTCTTCTTCACGCTGATGTCGCCGACCTGGGTGTCCCAAAGTGCCACACCGTCGTGGTGCTTCGTCGTGATGACGGTGTATTTGGCACCGCTCTCCTCAATCAGTTTCACCCATGCCTTGGGATCGTAGTTCTTGGCTGTGAACCCTTTGCACTGGTCCATATATTCGTCGTAGGGAAGATAGCTGTTGTAGAACGACCAGCTTTCGCTCACACCTTTCACGGCATAGATGCCCCAATGGATGAACACACCGAACTTGGCCTTTGCAAACCATTCCATGCGTTCGGCCTTCTGGGCTTCCGTCTCTGCCTGTTCGCCGCCCTTCGCCATCACCGGCAAAGCGCTGACCATGGCCGCCAAGGCCAACATACACATTTTTTTCATAGCAGTTTTATGGTTGTTTTCTTTTTCCCCGTAACGGATTCTACGGTCAATGCCACCGTCTGTCGCCCGCTGCGCCCCATCCGGACCGGCACAAAAGGGCACCATACAGGAACGCGGCAACGCCACACGACATTGCAACCGCACGGCGACTTGCGAGCCGGCGCACGGCTCCATTTCCACCAAAAACGGGCAGAAAGGGGCTGAATTGACGTGCCACAAAATTAGGAACTTTCCAATAAACACACAAATAATTGCAGGTCAAATAAGCATCAACCACCGAAAACGGCACCGTAATGGCCGATTTCAACGCCAAAGACAGGGAAGTACACGAAAAAAAGAGTATATTTGCAGCCCATAATTGCGTGCGTACATTACACTGCCTGCCGATACACGGGCAGGAAAACCGACACCGCGCACCTCTTCTCCACAGACTTTCTCACTATCAAACCCCGCAAAAAATGACCGATAAGGAACTTGTTCTTCGCAATATCAAGAAAAGATATGGCATCATCGGCGACTGTGAGGGACTGAACGACGCCCTCATCACCGCCCAAAAGGTGGCCCAGTCTGACTTTTCCGTACTGGTGCAGGGTGAAAACGGTGTGGGAAAGGAAATCATCCCGCGCATCATCCACGACCTCAGTCCACGTTCGAACCGGAAATATCTGGCGGTGAACTGTGGTGCCATCCCCGAAGGTACCATCGAAAGCGAACTCTTCGGACACGTCAAGGGGGCATATACGGGAAGCGTGGAGAACCGCGAAGGCTACTTTGCCGCCGCCGACGGCGGAACGCTCTTCCTTGACGAGGTGGGCGAACTGCCGCTGCAGATGCAGGTACGTCTGCTCCGCGTACTGGAAACGCACGAATTCCTGCCGGTAGGCTCGAGCGAGGTCAGAAAGACAAACGTGAGAATCATCGCCGCCACAAACCGCGACATGCGGAAGGCCATCGCCGAAGGCCGATTCCGCGAAGACCTCTACTACCGCCTGGCTGTCGTCAACCTGCACATCCCCCCTCTCAGGGAACGCGGCAAGGACATTGACCTGATATTCCGCAAATTCGCCCTTGAAAACCAGGAACGCTTTGGAATACCGGCCATCAGACTGACGGAGGATGCCAGAAAACTGCTGCTGCAATACCCTTGGCCCGGAAACGTAAGACAGCTGAAGAACGTGGTCGACTCCATGACCGTCCAGTGCGAAAACCGGGAAATCAATGCCGGAGAACTGGCAAAGTTCATCCCTGCCGACCATGTCCATACACAGGTCTCCACCGTCAGGCCTGAGAATCTGCCGGCGAAAACGGGGAGCTTCACACAGAATCTGGACACGGAAGCCTTGATGCACCACATCAAGGAACTGACCCAGCAGGTGGCATTCCTCACCGAACAGGTCAAGGAGCTTTGGCGCCGCGTAGACCATGGGCACGAAAACGGACAAGAGAAAGGCCAGCAGGGCACACATCTCGTCATCGGCCCGAGAAACACACGACCCGCAGACACCGAAGAGGTGGAGTTCGAAGACATCAACAGCGAAATCATCGGCGAAAACTTTTCGGGCAACACGCCGGCCGCCACCCCACACACAAGGGAGGAGGCTGAAAGGGCACTGATAGAACAGGCCCTGCGCCGCAACAGGAACAACCGACGGAAAACAGCTGAAGAACTGGCCATCTCGGAACGTACACTCTACCGTAAAATACAAAAGTATGGTCTCGATGAAGAAATTTAAACCTTTTGCATGCCTTGCAATGTCCGTGGCGACACTACTACTTACCATTGCATGCAGCATCAGCTATTCCTTCACGGGAACGAACATCAACTACGATGTCATAAAGACCATACAGATTGACAAGATTGCGAACCGTGCACCCTACGGATGGGCTCCGATGGAGGCTATGTTCAACAACAAGTTGCAGGACAAATATGCCAACTCCACACGACTGAGACTCGTGAAGAGAAACGGCGACCTGCAGGTTGCGGGCGAAATCACGGGTTACGACCAGTTCAACAAGGCGGTCAGCGCTGACGGATATTCGTCGCAGGTACAGCTGAAACTGACAGTCAACATCAGGTTCCGCAACAACAAGATGAACCAACAGTGGGAAAAACAGTTCTCCGCCACCACACAATATGACGCCCGCCAGTCGCTTGCCACCGTGCAGGAGGGACTGGTGAATGAAATGATTGACGACATCGTCGACCAAATCTTCAATGCCACCGTTGCTGACTGGTAATGGCCCTTCCCTTGTCCAACACCATTACAACGACGTTAACGCTGAATCTCCTGACCATGGACATTGCCCATCTTATTGCCCATCCCGAGGAACTGAACCACGAAACCATCTATGACCTGAGGAGAATCGTGGCGGTTTTCCCTACATTCCATGCCGCACGGATACTGTTCCTGCGGAATCTCTTCCTGCTGCACGACCCGAGTTTCGACACCGAACTGAGACGTGCGGCCGTGATGTTGCCGGACCGCAGTGTGCTCTTCGAAATCACGCAGCGCAACGAGGTGAGGCTTGCCTCTGGCAGCAAGGAAGAATCCTCCCACGCTCCTGCCGAAGAAGAAAGCGCAGACGGACAGCCGCAGAAAAAATACAAAACCACCCTGCAGCTGCTCGACGACTTCCTCGACAAGACTCCGCCACAAAGCTCCAGACCTGCTGCAAAAGCCGACCCGTCGGTCGACTACATGGCTTACCTCATGGCGCACGAAGAGGAAGATGGCACGGAATATGCATCCAAAGAGTCCGTAAACGACGAAGCGGCTGCTGGAAGCACGACCCGATTGGATTCGCTCATCGACAATTTCATCGACACACATACCGAGCGCACCACCCTCTCCGACAATCCCATTATGCCGGACAACATCATTGAAGAGGAGACCGCAGACGCAGCGAAGTCCAACACCACAGCCCCCAACGACACGAACAAGGACAGCGGGGCTGAGGACGAGGAATGCGACACAAGCTTCACCGAAACCCTGGCAAGGGTATACATCCGGCAGCAAAAATACGAACGGGCGGCAGAAATGCTGCAGAAGTTGAAAGGCACCAACGCAGCACAAAGTAACCCGTACTATGCCGACCAGGTACGCTTCCTGCAAAAAGCCGTCATCAACGAACGGCACAGAAAAAAGAAAAGCGGAAACAGTTAAGGGGCGTCCTATCAAATTGCTTGACAACTCTTCCCCCTTCCCCTCCCATTTCTCCCCCAATACTTGCTTTCCAAAGGCAGACATCGGGAGAGCATGAACCCTGAATCAACAAAAACAAAACAAAATAACAAAAAAAACAAACCAAACCCATGTACACACTTCTCGTAGTGCTTGCAGTTGTCGTATCGATTCTGCTTGCAATCATTGTACTCGTCCAGGAATCCAAGGGCGGCGGTCTGGCTTCGAGCGTATCGAGTGCAAACAGCGTGCTCGGCGTCCGCAAGACCACCGACTTCGTGGAAAAAGCAACATGGATTCTGGCAGGACTGCTCGTCGTATTCTCGGTATGCAGCAGCTTCTTCGCCACTCCTGCCACAAAGTCTGCTGACGACATCGTCAACGACATCCACACTTCCGCTCCCGCTCCCCAGCTTCCCGGACAGCCCGCTCCCCAGCCTGCACCTGCCAACTAGCACAACGGCTGAGGGCAACTCCGGGAAAAGGGCGAAACGCCCTCTGAAAACCCCAAAACACCCCTTAACAATCCGCTCCGGCTATCCCCTGTACAAGGAGATAGCCGGAGCTTTATTTTGTCCTGTTCCCTTCTCACTCCCAACCTTCTCGAAGCACCCTACCCCATACGCCCCCCCTGCACTACTCTCCAATACCCTATGGTATCATACAGAAACGGACAAAGGATGGGCACAGAGAACCTGAGCGGATGTGATATACGGAGCCTTGGTGACAAGAAAGCGGGAACCAAAGGGAAATAACAGAAGCCAAGGGAAGATGATGGGAGACAAGGGAAAGCAACAGAAGTCAAGGGCAATTCACATGGCAAAGGCTCATACTGAGCCGAAAAAGCCGGATGTGGAAATCCACACCCGGCTTCTATGATTTGTGGGGACATCAACCGTCTGTCATCGCTTCAGGAAGCCATTTCATACGGTCATGTTCCGATATTGTGCAAGAGACTACACCTTGATTTCAACCTCCACACCGCAGGGAAGCTCCAGCTTCATCAAGGCATCGATGGTCTTGGAGTTGCTGCTGTAGATGTCTACCAGACGCTTGTAGGTAGAAACCTCGAACTGCTCACGGGCCTTCTTGTTAACGAAGGTAGAACGGTTCACAGTGATGATGCGCTTGCGGGTGGGAAGGGGTACAGGACCACTGACAATGGCACCGGTAGCCTTCACGGTCTTAACGATCTTCTCAGCAGACTTTTCTACGAGAACGTGATCGTAGCTCTTCAGCTTGATACGAATTTTCTGACTCATGATAAATTAGGAATATAAATGTATGATTTAAAGGATTCCATCCCGTTAAGAGTCATTCGCTAACGGGATGGAGCATAGGAATCAACCAGCGTTGATTACTTGATGAGGTCCACACGGCCCTTGATTTCCTCGAGCACGGCACGGGCAATGCTGCTGGAAACGGGAGCGTGGTGGTCGTACTGCATGGAGCTGGTGGCACGTCCGGAGGTGATGGTACGGAGAGCGGTTACATAACCGAACATCTCCGACAGGGGAACCATAGCCTTCACGATGCGGGCACCACTGCGGCTGTTTTCCATACCTTCAACCTGACCACGACGCTTGTTGAGGTCACCGATAACGTCACCCATGTTCTCCTCGGGAGTAACAACCTCGAGCTTCATGATGGGCTCCATGAGGACGGGACCTGCCTGAGCGCATGCGTTCTTGTAAGCCTGGAGGGCAGCGATTTCGAACGACAGCTGGTCGGAGTCAACGGGGTGGAAGCTACCATCCACGAGCTCAACCTTGAGACTGTCGAGGGGATATCCACCGAGCACACCGCTCTTCATGGCGTTCTCGAAGCCCTTCTGTACGGAAGGAATGAATTCCTTGGGAATGCGACCACCGGTAACGCTGTTGACGAACTGCAGTCCGCCTTCCTTGTAGTCCTCATCAACGGGACCTACGTTAACGATGATGTCGGCGAATTTACCGCGACCACCGGACTGCTTCTTGTAAACCTCGCGGAGGTTCGAAACGGTCTTGGTGACAGCTTCCTTGTAGTTCACCTGAGGCTTACCCTGGTTGCACTCTACCTTGAACTCACGCTTCAGACGGTCGATGATGATGTCGAGGTGGAGCTCACCCATACCGCTGATGACGGTCTGTCCGCTCTGCTCGTCGGTACGAACGGTGAAGGTGGGGTCTTCTTCAGCAAGCTTGGCAAGACCATTGCTGAGCTTGTCGAGATCCTTCTGGGTCTTGGGCTCAACGGCGATACCGATAACGGGATCGGGGAACTCGATGCTTTCGAGGATGATGGGAGCGCCTTCCTCGGTGAGGGTATCACCGGTGCGGATATCCTTGAAGCCTACTCCGGCACCGATATCACCGGCACCGATAACCTCAACGGGATTCTGCTTGTTGGAGTGCATCTGGAAGATGCGGCTTACGCGCTCCTTCTTGCCGGAACGTACGTTGTATACATAAGAGCCGGACTCAACCTTACCGGAGTAAACACGGAAGAAGGTCAGACGGCCTACATAGGGGTCGGTAGCAATCTTGAATGCAAGAGCGGAGGTCTTGTCGTCCTCGGAGGGGTGACGTACCTCGGTCTCACCGGTCTCGGGGTTCACACCTTCGATGGCAGGAGTGTCGAGAGGGCTGGGGAGGAACATGCAGACATAGTCGAGAAGAGTCTGCACACCCTTGTTCTTGAACGAAGAACCGCAGGTCATAGGTACGATGTCGAGTGCGAGGGTACCCTTGCGGAGGGCGGCAACGATTTCCTCTTCGGAGAGGCTGTCGGGATCCTCGAAGTACTTCTCCATGAGGGTCTCGTCCTGCTCTGCGGCGAGTTCAATCATCTTGCCACGCCATTCCTCAGCTTCGTCCTTGAGTTCAGCGGGGATTTCCTCTACGTCGTACTCGGCACCCATGGTCTCGTCGTGCCAAAGGATGGCCTTCATCTTGATGAGGTCTACGATACCCTTGAAGGTCTCTTCAGCACCGATAGGAATTGCCACGGGGCAGGGAGTAGCACCAAGGACGTCCTTCATCTGGCGAACAACCTCGAAAAAGTCGGCACCGGAGCGGTCCATCTTGTTGACATAACCGATACGGGGAACGTTATACTTGTCGGCCTGACGCCAAACGGTTTCCGACTGGGGCTCTACACCACCGACAGCGCAGTAGGTTGCTACAGCACCGTCAAGCACGCGGAGCGAACGCTCCACCTCAGCGGTAAAGTCAACGTGTCCCGGAGTGTCAATCAGGTTGAACTTATACTTGTTACCATTATAGTTCCAGAATGCAGTGGTAGCGGCAGAAGTGATGGTGATACCGCGCTCCTGCTCCTGCTCCATCCAGTCCATGGTAGCTGCACCTTCGTGAACCTCACCGATCTTGTGGGTCTTACCGGTGTAGAAAAGGATACGCTCGGACGTGGTGGTCTTACCGGCATCGATGTGGGCCATGATACCGATGTTACGAGTCAAGTGGAGGTCTTGCTTAGCCATAACGTTGAAAGGAAGTTACGTTATTTGTGTGTGATTAGAAACGGAAATGGGCGAAAGCACGGTTAGCCTCAGCCATACGGTGCATATCTTCCTTACGCTTGAAGGCACCACCCTGCTCGTTGTATGCGTCCATGATTTCAGCGGCGAGCTTGTCAGCCATGGTCTTTCCACCACGCTTGCGGGCGTAGTTAATCATATTCTTCATCGAAACGCTCTCCTTACGGTCGGGGCGGATTTCAGTAGGTACCTGGAAAGTTGCACCACCGATACGACGGCTCTTTACTTCCACCTGGGGAGTCACCTTGTCAAGAGCCTCTTTCCAGATGTCGAGCGCGGTTTTCTCCTCGTTGGCCATCTTCTCGCCGACAATTTCGATAGCGTGATAGAAGATTTCGTAGGAGACATTCTTCTTGCCGTCATACATGAGGTGGTTAACGAACTTGGAGACCTTCTGGTCGCCATACACGGGATCCGGAAGGATCTGACGCTTTTTAGGTTTTGCTTTACGCATTGCTGTGTGTGTAAGTGGGTTGGTTTTCAGTTAGGGCTGCATACTTGTTTCTTCAGCCGTCATCGCGAAGCGGCTTACTCAACCTTTTGCAAACCAATTGTCTTCCTTTGAAGACGGAGATGTGTGTAGTGGGAAAGTTGCAGAACGGGAATGGCGGAGCGACTCATGCCGTTTCTCCGGTCATCGATCCGATGACGAAATCGAGAGATGTCTTCATCTGCACGCTGGCAGATTACTCTCCGCCCCCTTCTGCCTTCAAGACCATCGAATCTTACTTCTTGGCCTTGGGACGCTTGGCACCGTACTTCGAACGACGCTGTGTACGGTTGGCTACACCGGCGGTATCAAGCGTACCGCGAACGATGTGATAACGTACACCGGGGAGGTCCTTCACACGACCGCCACGAACGAGAACGATGCTGTGTTCCTGAAGGTTGTGGCCTTCTCCGGGGATGTAGGAGTTCACCTCCTTGGAGTTGGTGAGGCGCACACGGGCTACCTTACGCATTGCGGAGTTAGGCTTCTTAGGGGTTGTAGTGTACACGCGGACGCAGACACCACGACGCTGGGGGCAGCTGTCAAGCGCGGGCGACTTACTCTTGTCGGCAGCCACGCTGCGGCCCTTACGTACCAATTGCTGGATTGTAGGCATTGTCTTTTGTTTTTTATTATTTATATATTGTATTATAGAATTCGTAGGGATGTGACATTGAGCAGAGTATACACTCCACCCTATTCGGGCGCAAAATTACGACTTTTTTGCCAAGACGACAAAATATTTTGCATTTTTGGACAGGAATATCATGCTTGTCACGTCAAATTATGACACACAAATTACAAAACTGTCTGTCAGCGAATCAACGTTCGGCAATGTCGACACTGACATTGGACAAGCGGTAGGCCGGGGCATTTGCGTCTGTCGTCTCCACGTTTCCCTCTATCTGACCGGAATCTATGCCGGTCTTGAGGAGGATGGCGTTGGTGACGGCTTCCACACGCTTTGAAGCGAGAATTTGCGAAAATTCCTTCTCGTTGGCCTTGACATAGGCCGTCACCTTCACTCGGGCCTTGGGATGTTCCTTCAGGAAGGCGGTGATGGCCTCGACACTGGGCATCTGCGACTGTCCGACGCTATAGCGTGCCGCATTGAACGGAATCTGGGTTCTGAACACAGAAACCGTACGCTCTACGGTCTTTGGCTTACGTCTTTCAAGCTCACGGACACGATCTTCCAGTTGCGCACGGGCATTTTCGGCACTGTCGAGGGCAGCACGTGCCTTTTCGATTTCCGCATCGCGCTGGGCGACATCGGAACGGAGATAGTTGACAATGTCGTTCAGACGGTTGATTTCCTCCATATCCACCACCGGTTTGGCAAACGTCAAATGACGTGGCTGGCGCTTGCCCTTGATGTGATAGGTGGCTCCCACGGTCAGCTGAAGGTCGGCATGGTTGATGTCAAAACTCTCATACTGGTTCCCATGGGGTACACTGAGGTCGTAGACCATGGCAGGACGCAATGAGAACGTCCACTCCTTGTCGCGGCCGATGGTAAAACGGAAGTCGGCGCCAAACTTTGTCGCAAAATAGTTTTCGTCGGGGAAATACTCCGAATTGGTGCCGCGGTAGAGATGGCCCCAGGTCGGCATAATCATGGCTTCCACCTCAAAGAAACGCGGAGAACCGGCATATCCCTGTATCAATCTGGAGATGTTCAGGTAGAATGCCGGACCGATGACCGTCCTCGGGTCCTTGCGTTCGTCACGGTCCATACGCATATAAAGGTCGGCCTCCACGCCCATGGAAAAGGCAGGCATCATCTGCTTGCGAACCTCAACGATGCCCATCCATCCACTGCAGTCGGCAATATATTTCATTGGGAAAATCATGGGATGATAGCCTCCCACCGACAGGCCGACGCTCCAATTGTCAGTAAAGCGTGCCCTTTGCAATGGTTGGTTCCCGGAATATGCCATTATGGCAGAGATGAAGAGCAGAACGACTGTCAGAAATCTTTTCATAAATTCATTGGAAGACCCCTCTGACGGAAAAACACCCTCATTGTAATATTACACGCGCGCAAAAGGAGGGATATCCGGACTTACGGGAAAGGGGGGGGAAGAAAATAGACTGCAAATTTACGGGAGAATGACGAAATTGGCAAGCAAAACACTGTTTTTGCCTTTTCACCTTGCATAATTGTCATGAAAAGTGTAACTTCGCCACGCGATTTGTGGGCACAAAAATCATGGCACACGTCTTGCACCCTACAATGGCAAAGCGGCAAGAAACCTTTTTTTCCCGCTTTAATCCACAACGAATTACAAATCAAAATCATACATTTTATACATCATGGAAGAAAAGAAACAGCCCCAGCAGCAGCAACTGCAGATTGAACTCACCCCCGAGGTTGCCAACGGCACCTACAGCAACCTTGCCATCATCAATCACAGTAACCAGGAGTTCATCATCGATTTCGTTGCTGCCCTCCCCGGTATCCCCAAGGCACGTGTCAACTGCCGCCAGATTCTCACCCCCGAGAACGCCAAGCGTCTGCTCTTCGCCCTTCAGGACAACGTGGTGAAGTACGAACAGAAGTTCGGCACCATCGAGCAGCGTGGCAATGCAGCCCCCAAGGCTGACGGCCGCACCGCAGCACCCTTCGGCATGCCCGAGGCTTAAATACCAGCAAACAACAGACAAACGCTCTTATCCGGTAACTACCGGGCAAGAGCGTTTTTCGTTTTTCAAACAATTGCATTCCAGACTTTCAACGATGCCACTTTCCGAGAAGCAACGGCAGCCCAACCACCAGATGCCCGATTGCCAGCACTGACATGACGATGCCGCACCAATAATGCACCATACCAAGATAGGGAATCTTCACCGGACTGAGGATTTTGACCGCTCCGGTCACTGCCGTAAAGACAAAGACCCAAAGGAGCAAAGTAGTGGTCTTCGGAAACCACGGATAGCGTTTGCCCATACCCTGCAGGGCATTCCGGCAAAGCAGGTAATGGCGGTCCACCACAAGAACCATAACAAATGCTACTGCGCCGTGTGCAGCCTTGATGACAGCGCGCGGCTCTATCAGCAGGCCGTGACGCTTGAGGTGCAGCACCACACCGCTTGCAAGCAAGAGCAGGAAGGCTGCTACAAGGATACTATCATTCCTTTTTCTGTTCGTTTTCATTTCCATAGTCTTTCGTTTGTTTTCTGCAAATATAGAAATTTTATCCTTATCATGCCATGCAGCCACGAATATCATTTGCAAAAACAAGAACCTTACACTCGTAAAACTCACTTATGGTAACTGAAGAATAGTGAGGCGAAAATGCTGCCATAACTGTATGCCTTACCACTACTGCCACGCTTGCCTACTACAGTTTCGGTGAGTTTTT
>SFJN01000273.1 GCA_004555055.1 Bacteroidales bacterium
CATCTACTTATACATTCTCCGTAGATGGAAACAGCCTTACCATGAATGAGAATTCCGGCTACGGCATCAGCGGCACCTTTACGAAAAAATAGCCGTGTAGCTTACCATTAACACTATCCGCCCTCTGACCTTTTAGAAAGGAGAAAAAGCGATGAATAACCTTACAGGCAGTATGAAAGACGTTGCATTCGCTACCAGTCCCCGTGAATTTGATCTTCCTTATTCAACCACACTGGAAGAAATCATGCAGAAACTCAATGCGCGCAGAGCAGCGTTCCAGATGCCATTCCAGATCAAAGGCGGCGTTCCCGGACAGCGCATCTCGTTTGAGAAAGAACCAAATGTGGACGTTGGCCTCTGGCTTTACCTCAAGGATGGCACACACATTCGGATTCAGCCGGTCATTACGGAGGCTAAGATGTCGGTTGGCGGTATGCGCGTTGATAAGAACAGCGCACTGCGCAAGGGTCTCAAGGGTGCGACGGTCGGCCTTGCAACGGAGCGTGGCGCCTATATCGACACCGTGACGGAAACTGTGAAGAAGATTTTGAACGGTGAGGCAGTAGAAGACTATGTCGCGCCGGAGGTTCCGGTCGAAACGAAGGACTGGATGACAACATTCTTGCTTTGCCTCTTCCTTGGCGGTCTTGGTGTCCACCGCTACTATGTCGGTAAGATTGGCACCGGCATTCTCTACACGCTGACGGCCGGTCTGTTCGGCATCGGATACCTTGTCGACTTTATCAAGATTCTCTGCGGTAAGTTTACCGACAAGGACGGAAACCTTATCCGGCGCGAAAAGAAATAAGAAAAAATGTCTCAGGTAGGCACGGCTGCTTTTTGCCGGGATTATACATTGTTTTCTGCTGATCGGCAGATTTGTGCAACCCTGAAGGATATTGGGAGGAAATTATGAAACAGACGAAGACCAAGCTTCTATGCCTGATTCTTACGGCACTGATGCTGCTCAGCGGCCTCACCGCCTGCGGAAAGGATAAGGAGGGGAAAGACTCCAATTTAATCAAGCTCGGTGACTATGAGCTGCTCTACAAGGGCGCATGCATCATGGAAGATTCGGACGGAAACGACGCAATCGTTCTGACACTGGACTTCACAAACAACAGCAAGGAAAACGCCTCATATCTCTGGAGTGTCGATGAGACGGTTATGCAAAACGGTGTAGAGCTGGAACCTGCATCTATTATCACGGACTATGAGAACCTTGAAACCGTAGTAAGCGATCAGTTTACGGATGTTGCGCCGGGTGCAACGCTGGAAGTGCGGACAGCTTTCGTGCTAAAAGACACGACCAGTGAAGTCAAAGCGACCTTTGAGGAATTTCTCGGCAGCAAAAAAGGTACAATCACTGTTGACCCGGCTACGCTCAGCCGGGAAACAGTCTCCCATACGGAACCGGAAACCACCAATACGACCGGAGACACATTGCTCGATTGGTGGAACGGCGAATGGTACGGCTGGTGGAAGATGAGCGGTTGCTACGGCTATTATGAAAGCATGGAAGGCGACTGGTGGGATGTCTGCGGCGTCATTGATTTAGACACAGACTACACAGGCACAATCGAGCTTTGGGATGAGGACTACACGAGATCCGACCCTATGGCTTCCGCGCAGGTCAGTCTGAGTGAAGCCGGAACCGGCGAGCACGGTACGGTGATGTCCGAGGGTGGCTGGTTTACAAACGTAACACTGGAGCATGCTGACTGGATCGTTGACCCCGGTCTTTTGGACTACGATGATATGATCTGTATCAGCGGCGACTATGAAGACGGCGATGACGAATTCCACTATGACATTTATCTGCGCCCGTGGGGTCTTTATTGGAAAGACATGGAGGAAGATGCGTATCCCTACCGGTATACCGACTGGTATCTGCCTCTGATTGACGCAGGCAAGTCTATGCCGGATGCCATCGGAGAAGGTGTTTCGGAGGAGAATGCTCCGACCAGCCAGACAAATGCGGCAGCTCCCGGCGGAAACGGCATCGTGACCGAGGAGCAGGTACAAAAGGGCTACGTTTGGATGAACGAGGTCAATAAGAATATTTTTGATGCTACTTACGAGGATATTGTTGCCTACTTCGGCGTAGAAGGCGAGTTTGTCAAAGAAGAGTACAGCGACCACATGAAGGCAAACTACCGCTACTACGAATGGATCTCTGAGGACGACGACTCCCATTTCATCTACGTCAATTTCAAGGAGAACGAGCCGGGCGTTTACACCGTGAGCGGCTACAATACGAGCGGCTTCTCCGGCACAGAAGCCATAGAAAGGTATCTGGACATCGTGAAGGCCGAGGCCGCCGAGGCGAACAAGGCAGCGTCTGCAAACGCCGAGATGAAGGACTTCTCCGTGGAAATCGCCCAGTTTGC
>SFJN01000274.1 GCA_004555055.1 Bacteroidales bacterium
AAGGAACGGTGAGAAATCATGGCAAGAAGCTACGACAAATATTTTAAAGAAGAAGCATTGAAGCTCTCAGATGAAATCGGAGCAAAGAAGGCGGCTGACCAGCTTGGAATTCCCTACAATACAGTCACAACCTGGCGAGGTAAGCGAAAGAAATACGGAGAACAGGCATTTGTAGGAAGTGGTCATAAACAGCTGCCGGTAAGCGAGCAGGAACGAAGAATTCTTGAACTGGAGAAGGAAGTCAAAGAGCTCCAGCGAGCTAACGACATACTTCAGGAGACCCTTGGTTTTTTCGCAGCGCGCCGAAAGAAGTAAAAGCGCATGAGCGATACCGCTTTATCCACTCTATGCAGGCAGATTCAGATAAGGAGTGGAGTGTGGAACTATTTTGTAGAATTCTTTATGTAAGCGAATCCGGATATTATCGATATCTGAAGAATCTCGGCAAGCCGTCTAAGGACGCGCTTCTTTCGGCGGCAATAGACAGGATTATGAATGAATCCAGCTATAATGACAATTACGGCGTGGAACGAATGCAGCTTGCCTTGGAGCAGAACGGATTCCACACAGGGGAACGTAGAATCAGGCAAATTTATGCGGTACTCCGTAGAATTTTGTGTAAGCGATATTCGACAAATGTCAAGAATGGTGCAGTTTTCTGCGCATGTGCTGGCCTGAATTCCCTTGGCTACCGTTCTCCTGTGCAGGCTCTGCAATATGCGCGTCCGCAGGTCGTGAATGCTGCCAGAGCCTGCCGGGAAGCCTACAGCCTGGGAATCAGGTAACGCTGCGGTCGGCGAACATGATCTCCAACTGGCTCAGAATCAGATCCCAGTTCTGGCACTGGGCATGCCAGTGCTTCACAATCCGCTGTGAGGCCAGATAAAGCATTCGGCGCAAGGAATCGTCGTTGGTGAACGACGGCTTGTTCTTCGTCATTTGCCGGAACTGGCGGTTCAGCTCCTCAATAATGTTCGTCGTGTATATGATCTTCCGAATTTCCATGGGATATTCGAAGAAGGTGCTGAGCACGTCCCAATTCTCTTCCCAACTCTTGACGCAGGAAGGATATTGGCTGCGCCATTTTTCTGCAAAGTTTTCCAGTTGTTGTATGGCCTCGCCTTCTGTCACTGCCGTGTAGATTTTCTTCAGATCGGCAACGACTTGACGGATATCTTTGTAGCTAACATATTTGGTAGAACTGCGAATCTGGTGCACGATGCAGCGCTGCAGCCTTGCCTTGGGATAGACCGCCTCAATCGCCTGGGGCATTCCACAGAGACCATCGGTGCAGAACAGATAAACATCCAAAACTCCTCTGCTTTTCAGGTCATTCAACACATTTAGCCAAAATTTGCTGCTCTCGTGCTCTCCAATCCAGACACCCAGGATATCCTTCTGACCGTCCATCGTGATACCCAGCACTACATAGGCAGCCTTGGTCACATATCGGTGATCCTCCTTGACCTTGTAGTGGATAGCATCCATAAAGATAAATGGATAGACCGGTTCCAGCGGGCGATTTTGCCAGGCTGTCACTTCTGGCATAATTTTCTCACTGATCTTTGTGACCAACTCAGGAGAAATGTCCACGTCATACAGGCTCTTGATCTGCTCTGCAATATCCCGCTGGCTCATCCCGCAGGCGTATAGGGCCAGAATCTTGTCCTCCATCCCATCCGCATTTCGACTATACTTGCCAATAATCTTTGGCTCAAAGCTGCCGTTGCGGTCACGCGGGACCCTGATGTCAATCTCGCCTAACTGGGTTTTTACTTTCTTATGGGAATAGCCGTTGCGGTAATTCCTAGGTTGATCTCCTGCTGTAGGGGCAGAACGCTGGCATCTTTCATGACCGAGTTCCTCCTCCATCTCCACTTCCATCACCTGCTGAATGACGTCTCGGACTACGAGGCCGATCGGCTGCATCCGGTCAAGCGGAATCGTCCGGTTGCCGCCGACCTTATCTCGCGCATCACCGCGGTCCGCGCGGCGCTTGTCCTTTTCGCCGTTGGTTTCGCCTATCCGGCCCTCGTGGTCATTTTCCTGCCGTCGCGCACGACCGCCTTTGCGACGATGCTCGCCTATACGGTTATGCAGTGCCTTTACACGGGCTTCCTCAAGCGGGTCCCCTATGTGGACGTTGCGACGCTGTCCGCCGGTTTTGTCCTTCGGGCCGTTGCTGGTGCGGCGATCATCTCGGCGTACATTTCCCCGTGGCTCCTGGTCTGCACGTTTTCGCTCTCGATGTTTCTCGCCCTCTGCAAGCGCAAGAACGAGATAGAGGTCGCCGCCGAGTCACGCGCGGTGCTGAAGCACTATCATCCGGGCCTGCTGAAGTTCCTGATCATTGTTGCCGGACTTGCGTCCTTCGGCGAGTATCTGGT
>SFJN01000275.1 GCA_004555055.1 Bacteroidales bacterium
GAAAAGCTGGGAAGCCACAAGACGGCGAAATGGTTCCTCGCACGCGAGGTTAGGCTCATCATCCACTACCTCGGCGAGCCGTGACAATTTTTTTTCTGAAAAAAGGCAGCGAAAGCAGCGAAAGCCCGAATCGGCACACCGGCCGAAACCGTTTCGCTAACTTTGCAACATGAAAGGCGGAGGCTCCCCCACCCTTTCGCAACGCCCGGATGCTCACATCCACCGCAACGAATGGCGCCCGTAGTTGTTACGATGTGGGCGGACTGCAGTCGCGAATGTAGCCCGCACATCGCACGATATGAGCCCAAGGGCGCGCGAAAGGGTCCGGGAAGCCATTACGCAACGCCAAAAAGTCTAACAACAAAAAAAAGAAAGGAGAAAACAGAAAATGGCTATTTTATACAAGAAGTACAAGCTGGAACGCACTTTCTCTGACGGTCGCCAAGACCCCGCCAACGGCAAATGGTTCGCACGCGCCGTCTCGCTCGGCACGGTCGATGTCGAACAGCTCGCGAAGCTCGTGTCATACTCGACAACGGCTACTGAGGCCGACTGCCGCGCCGTGATAGAGTCGTTCATAAGCGAGATCAACGCCGCCCTCATGGACAGCTACACCGTTAAAATCGACGGTCTCGGCATCTTCAAGGCGGCGATACGATCTACGGGAGCTGTGGAGCGCGACGAGTTCTCTGTCGCAAAGAACATCATAGGCAAAAAAGTGCTGTTCATGCCAACACGCAGCATCGACGCGGCGACAAACCAGGTGACGAAACACCTCGTGGCGAAACCGCAGTTCAAGGAGACGCCGGAATACGAGTAGGCGCACACCAGTGCCCCGCCCGTATTCTTCGACCTGTTCGAAGAAACACAAACAGTAACAACAAAACAAAAACTTAAAAAAAAGGAGGAACAAATATGTCACTTCTGTACAAACTCAGGAAAATTGAGCGCACATACGCGGACGGCCGTCAGGACCCCGCAAACGGAAAATGGTATGCCCGCACGGTATATATCGGCGAACGCAACCTCGACTACATTGCCGAACGCGTGAGCTACTCCACAACCGTAACCAAGGCAGACTGCTATGCTGTCATCAAGGCGTTAATCCGCGAAATCGACGACCGTCTCTCGTCATCGTACAAGGTTAAGCTCGACGGTCTCGGCACGTTCTATACCCAGATCTCGAGCAACGGAGCCGTGGAGAAGGAGGAGTTCACCGCCGCAAAGAACATCCGCCGCGTCATGGTGCGATTCCAGCCAAGCTACACCGTGGATATGGCGACTGGCGAGCGGACCGGAGCCCTGCTGAAAAACCTGAAATTCCAGGAAACGGTGAAGACCGTCTGACGGCAGGCGCAAAGCAAGAGAAAGGGAATCAGGCTTGCCGCCTGGTTCCCTTAATTTATATTTAAATAGGTGTGCAAAATTTTTAACCCAAGTTTGACATTCAATTATCCGTTTTTCCTGCTGTCCAGTACTTTGCATTTTTCATTTGCGGTGCTGTGTACTACAAACTTTTCTCGATTTTGATTTTTCTGAAGGGCATTTTCTTATACTTTAGTCGTTCATAAATATCATCTGCGGATTTGTTCAGCTCGCTGCAAAGCCTCATGTGGACCTTCTCTCCAAGGGCGTTTGTGGCTTCCGTGGTGACCGCCTTCTGCGTGGACAGCCTTCGGACTATTTCTGTCCAAAAACAAGTCTCTCCGGTCTGCTTGAGCTTGTAGCGGATGGTGTTGACGATCCAGTATGAGAGCAGGCCGAGAAAGAGGTGGGCGTCAGACCTGTCATCCTTCTTGTGGTATATAGGGCGCAGATTGAGGTCAGTCTTCAGCTGGTGGTTTGTACATTCTATTTCACGGGTAAGATTGTAATAGTCCCATGTGGTCTTCTCGTCAAACGTAGAAACGTTGGTCCTGAGGAAATAGATGCCGCTCTGTTTGTCCACGTTCTCCGGAACGGCGATGCGCCACTGTATGTCAGCCATGTTCTTCGGGTTCTTCGGGTCGTCAGCGATGTAGTCAATGACGTAGTACTTCGAGATGGACGGATATTTCTGCCTTGCCCTGCCTACCCGCTCAATGACTTTCTCGTAGTTCTTCGTGCCGTTCTTCTTCGTCAGGGAATCCTTTGCCTTCTGTAACTCTTCTTCAAAGCGCTCCTTGAACTTGCGGTTCATGGATGTCTCCTTGAGCTGCTTGGCAGGGGAATTTATCTCAAGATAATAGTCACCGTCCTCCTCATGCTTCACCTGTGTGAGCCTGATGGGTTGCTGCTTGCTGTCGAGTACGGTTACTGTCTTCGCATCGGGGGCTATTTCATAGTCTGTGAGCCTCCTGCGGCTGACGCACAGGTAGTTGTAGCCTTTCTCCT
>SFJN01000276.1 GCA_004555055.1 Bacteroidales bacterium
CAAGCACTTACATAGCCCGCTATGTGCATACTTGAAAAACAAAAATCTACTGTACGATAGGCAAAAAATCGCCTCAAGCTAATTTATAGAACACCCCTTCCAGAATCTCATACGGAATCATTATGAAAACCATAAAATATATCCTTGCCGTCTGCGCCCTTGTGCTGGGTTTCCAGTCCTGCTGCGATGAGCCTGACAAATACGAGACGACGGACGGCGTACCCACCATACGCTACATCCGCAACCTGGGTACGGAAATCACCACAAGCACCGACCCCTCCGACAAGGTTCTCACCAACGGACAGCTCGTGGAAAGTGCCTCGCCCGAAGCCACCCTCTGCATTGTCGGAGAGAATCTGAGAAGCATCGTTGAACTTTACTTCAACGACAAGCCTGCAACGCTCAACTCGAGCTACATCACCGACAACACCATGATTGTGGTAGTGCCCAAGGAAGTTCCGACGGCCGTCACCAACCTCATCACCATGAAGACTGCCGACGGGCAGGAGGTCACACATCCCTTCAAGGTGGTCATCTCCGCTCCTGTACTCAACAGTGCCGATTGCGAATACAAGCGTATCGGCGAGACCATGACTATAAACGGACGTTACCTCATTCCCGATGAGCTGAACCCCCTCAAGGTAGAGTTCACCAACGCAGCCGGACAGCCGGTAGAAGCCGAGGTGAAGAACGTTGCCGAAGACTTCACCAGCGTGACCTTCGTCGTACCCGAAGGCGCCGTGGAAGGCCCCATCACCGTGACAAGCGTTTACGGAGCCACAAAGACTTCGTTCAACTACCTCGACAGCCGCGGATTCATCTTCGACTTCGACGGACGTACCACCCTGAGCAACCACGGATGGCACTCACGCGAAATCAAGAGCGACGAATGGAGCATCTGCGGAAACTACATGCAGCTGGGTAACGGCGAAGCCGTCATGACCGCCGACGGTGCATGGGACGACGGCAACTTCAGCTTCGAATACTGGCCAGGAAACTGGAAAGATGTCGAGGACTATGCCGATGACAACAGCTTCAGAATCTTCGATGTCGCCGACTGCAGCAACTGGCAGAGCAAGACCTTGAAATTCGAAATGTGCGTTCCCAAGGATTATCCCTGGAAGGCAGGTGCCATGCAGATTGCCTTTGCCGGTGTCGACAAGGTATCGCAGGGAGCGGCCGGTGTAACCGACATCTACGGCAACACCCTGGCTGGATGCAACAATGTCTACTTCAACAACGATGTGCTTCCCAGAGCCTTCTATCGTCCCTGGCTGGCCACCGGCTCCTACGACACGAACGACGGATGGGTGACCGTTTCCCTCCCGCTTGCCACAAGCCTCACCTTCGGTTTCAGCGGTGCCGCTGCCAGCGGAAGTCTGACCGACGAAGACTTTGCAAGCTTCCTCATGTTCGTCACGGGCGGCGAAGCTGACAACAGCAGCGACTGTACGCCGATTATCAAGATCGACAACATCCGCATCGTTCCCAACAAGTAACACGACTACACACTTCCGGAGGATGCCGGATGCCGGAAGGCGCAACGCACCACGGAGGGCTACCTCCGGAAGCCACGGTCACTCCCCATCACATTATCCATTTACATCACCATGAAAAAGTTCATCAACGGCCTTCTCGCACTCATGCTCCTGGTCTTTGCAGGCGTGAGCACGACCAGCTGTAGCGACGAAGACTACAATACCGACCAATATCAGAAGGGTGTTCATCTGAACGTTTTCGGTCCGTCGCCCGTCATGCGAGGCGGACAGCTCCGCTTCCTCGGTTCCAACCTCGACCAAGTGGCACAGGTCATCATCCCCGGTGTTGACCCCATCACCAACATCGAAGTGATTGCCAGCGGCGTACCCAGCGAAATCCGCGTCACCGTGCCCAAAGACGGTCCGGAACCCGGAATCATCAAGCTGGTCACACGTACTGACGAAACCCTCGAAACCGAAACTCCCGTAGCATACACCGAACCCATCGTCATCGAGGAGATTCCCACAGAAACCGTATGGCCCGGAAAGGAAATCACCATCAAGGGTGACTACCTCAACCTCATCCATGCCGTAGGATTCGCAGAGAACGAAGTGGTAGGCGAAGAAAACTTCACCGCACACAGCCGTTACGCCATCACACTCGTTGTGCCCGAAACCGCACGTACCGGCAAGCTCAGCCTCTACGATGTGGACATCACCAAACTCGAAGACCCCTCCGCCGACGTTACCTACAACATCGTCGAGAGCGAGACCGCACTTTCCGTCGGCACAGCCAAGGTGGCCAGCATCACTTCGCCCCGCGGCAATGCCCAGGCTTTGGGAACCGTCACCGCAAAACTCGGAGAAAAGGTTACCTTCG
>SFJN01000057.1 GCA_004555055.1 Bacteroidales bacterium
GAAAACACCGGACTTCTTTGCAACAAAGTGCCGTACTTTTAAGGCAAAACATCGGAACTTTCCATCAAAGAAGTCCGATGTTTTCATTTTCCGAAGCGGCAACATAAGCGTAATCAAACCAGCAAATGGCGGCAACAGAAACAAAGAGGAATCATCAGGACAAGCAGGACTTCTGCTTCTGCAATAGTAAATCCTTCACCAAAAACCGGGGGAAATTCACAGAAGACGTAGCCTGCACGCAATTTCATTTCCTTTTGTTCCGCTCACGACGCAGAATGCTTTGGAGTTCGTATACCACTTGCGGATGCTTCTCCGCCAGGTTCTCCCGTTCGCCTGAGTCCGAACGCATGTCATAAAGCTGTGGAGCAGGAGCATTTCCTGTCTCCACCTTTTCCAACTGCATGAACGCCCCACCATCGCTCGGTTCAATATATTTCCATTCTGGAGTTCGAACGGAAAGCACATGACTGAGGGATTGTTCAACGACATAAGGGCGTGCATTCTGTTCATTGCCGAGAAGATTGCCGAAATGCGGTTGGCTGTCGAAGGCACTGCCTTTCGGCAATTTTGCCCCAAGCATTTCTCCGAATGATGCAAGGAAGTCAATCTGCGACACCAGCGTCTGACTATCCTTTCCCCCTTTGACACCTCGCGGCCATCGCACAATCAGCGGAACACGTGTCCCCCCCTCAAATGCACTGTATTTGTTACCACGCAGAGGTCCGGCAGGACTGTGACCGTTCAGGAGTTCCTCCGCCCGGTCCTCATATCCATCGTTTACCACAGGTCCATTGTCGCTGGTGAGCAGCACAAGGGTGTTATCGTCAAGTCCCATTTCCTGCAAAGCATCCATCACACGTCCAACAGTCCAGTCGAATTGAGCTATGGCATCGCCTCGAAGCCCCATCTTGTTCTTTCCTCTGAAACGGTCGTGCGGGAAACGAGGAACATGAATATCGTTTGTACAAAGATAGAGAAAGAAGGGTCTGTCGCGGTTCTCCTCGATGAATCTAACGGCATGCTCGGCAATGCTGTCGGCGATATTCTCGTCTTTCCACAAGGCTTTTCCTCCGCCTTTCATATAGCCAATACGTCCTATGCCATTCACGATGGAATGGTTATGCCCATGATTCTTGCACGATTTCAGGTTGTACAGCAGTTCGGGGTTGTCCTTTCCTGTAGGCTCTCCTGGGAAATTTTTCTCGTAACTCACCTGAATGGGCGCTTCCGGATCATAATTAGCCACGAATCCGTTTTCGATGAAGACACAAGGAACACGGTCGGCAGTGGCTGCCATAATATAATGGTAGTCAAAACCAATATCCTGCAGCCCACATGGGAGAGGTGCATTCCAATCCTGCTTGCCGGTCTCTTCGCCCAGTCCTAAATGCCATTTTCCGATGGCACCGGTACGATATCCGGCATGATGGAAAAGGTCGGCCAAGGTATATTGCCAGGGGTTAATAATCATTTTCGCGTTTCCCTTGGCGATGTCGGTATCAGGCCTTCGCCAGGAATACTCACCCGTAAGCAGGGAATAACGCGATGGCGTGCTGGTGGCAGCAACGGCATGAGCCTGCATGAAGCGTATGCCCTGTCCGGCAAGACGGTCCACATGAGGCGTTTCTACATTCTTCGCACCATAGCAACCTAAATCGCCATACCCCAAATCGTCGGCAAGGATAATCACCACATTGGGAGGCACAGACTGTGCCACAGCAGACAACGGCAAGAGGAGAAGAGAAGACAGGATTTGTGTGCGTTTCATAGACTTTCCAATATGAATTATGCCGCAAATATACAAAATAAATAGGAAAGACCTACCACAGGAGCAATGAAATATCCCCCTAAATACAAAGGTCCGTGCAGGAAGAGGCGGAAAGACAAAGCAGAACGGCACGATAAATAAAGAGAGCAACACACCCAGACACCGGAAAACCTTCAAAATGTAAGATGGTCACAAAGCGCAAACAATGTCCGTTTTCTTCGGGAATTTTAAAACGAAACCCTTTGCCATTTCAAGATAATTTCGGAAATTTGCAACCTGCAAACTTTCATTCGCCACCTGTTTTCAGCCGCTGACACCAGCGGTTGAAATAATAATGCCCTCTATTGCAGAAAGTTAACGCCTGCATCGACAGAAATGGAAAGTTGGAAGTGAAAATGCGTATTCCCCACAACAGGAAAAACACTTTTGTCTTCGTTCAGCACATCCCGCAAGACTCCATCCGCCCCCAACGCACGACGAGTCCGGAATGCCCTTTTTCCACAGCCGGCGTCCAGCACCTATATACCCCCATACACCGTTCCCATGCCGTCACTCCCCATATGGACAAACTTCCTGGAGTACCTTCAGCGTAACCTTTCGCCGGAGGTCTACAACACATGGATTCCACAATTCAAATACGTCACGCACAACGAGAACCTGCTCTATATAGAGGTTCCCTCGCGCGCCTTCGTCGAAGTGATGTGGAAAGAAACAGGAAGTGTCATCAACAATGCCGTCCACACCGTTTTCGGCGAGAAATGTGAGCTTCACTGCTGTCTGCCGAAAGACACCTCGAACGAACGTTCGGGGCAGGTCAGTGTGCCTAGCGGGAACCGTCCGGTCCCTGATTCTACAGGAAATGTCACGCATACTGTCCGTCAGCCGGAAGCCCCCAAGATGGCTCCCATCAATTCCTATCTCAACCCCAACTATACCTTCGAGAACTTCATAGAAGGGCGCAGCAACAGGCCCGCACGGACGATGGCGGAAAGCATTGCCGACAACCCTCACCAGAAGACCTTCAACCCGATGTTCCTCTATGGTCCGTCGGGAGTGGGAAAGAGCCATTTGGTCAATGCCATCGGCGTACGCATCCAGGAACGATTTCCCAATCTCCGCGTGCTCTTCGTTGCCGCCAGTGTGTTCAGAACACAATATACCGATTCCGTACGCGACAACACCATCAACGATTTCATACACTTCTACCAGACGATAGACGTGCTGATTATCGATGATTTCCAGGAGATTACGACGGCCAAGACGCAGAACGCCTTCTTCCACATTTTCAACCATCTGCACCAAAACAACCACAAGATTATCATCACCTGCGACCGTCCGCCTTCACAGTTTGAAGGTATCGAGGAACGCATGCTGACACGCCTGAAGTGGGGTGTTGTGGTAGAGATTGAACGCCCCGACCTGAAACTCCGCAGAGACATCCTGAAATCGTACATGAAGCGCTACGACATAGAGATGCCGGAAAACGTGTTGCAGTACATTGCCAACAACGTGAGCGACAATGTCCGGGAAATCGAAGGCACCGTGAATTCGCTCATCGCGTTTTCGCTGAACGACAACTGCGACATTGACCTCGAACTTGTCCGCCGCGTGGTGGCACGCCTGGTGGGACAGAGCCGGAAAGAACTGACGATGGAAGCCATCATGAACGCCGTATGCGAGAAATTTCATGTCAAACCACGCGACATCAGCGGCAAGAGCCGTAGAAAGGATTTCGTAGCCGCACGGCAGATTCTGATGTACCTGCTCAAAAAATACACGCCGCTCTCCATCTGCCAGATTGGTCGCGACCTCGGCGGCCGCGACCACAGCACCGTCATCCACGCCTGCAACATGGCCGAACGCAGGCTTGCCACAGATAAAGCTTTCCGACTCGACATGGAAAAGTTTGAGGCCGGACTGAAGAGACAATGACCTCCCCCCCCCACACTGGAAGCCCTGCAAAAAGGGACTGATTCCCCCGATGACCCTCCTCCTCCCCAGGCGAGTCATCGGGGGAATTTCTGTATATTCAATTCTCCGGCATGGATAAAAAATACAGGAAAAAGAGGTCCATATCTTTTTAAAAAAATACAAATAAAAGAATAAAGCGCTTCAAAACCCCGGAAAACCAACCATTTTTTGTAAATTTGCGCTGCTACTATACTGACGCATACCACAGGAACCCAAGGAACCTTCTATGAAAAAGACACTCTTAAGCATACTTTCGTCGCTCGTTGCCGGAAGCGCACTCACCGTAGCCGCAGTTGACTATACGCGGCTGGTCAACCCGCTGGTCGGCACCGACTTTACAGGAAACACCTATCCAGGAGCCCAGATGCCCTTCGGCATGGTGCAGCTTTCACCAGACAACCTCATCGGCGGATGGGACCGCATTGCCGGCTATTTCTACCCGGACAGTACGATTACCGGCTTCTCGCACACCCACCTCGACGGCACGGGTGCCGGCGATATGTACGACATCTCCTTCATGCCGGTGACCCTTCCCTACAAGGCCGACTACACAAGCACGGGCGAAAGCCTGCCATTGGGCATATATTCCACCTTCAGCCACAGCGACGAAACCGCCATGGCCGGCTATTACAGCGTCCGCCTTCAAGACTATGACATCCGCGTTTCACTCACCGCCACCCCACGTTGCGGCATCCAGCGCTACGAATTTCCCGAAAACGGCAAGGAGCGCGTGGTCATCCTAAACCTTGACCGTACGATGAACTGGGACGGCACCACCGACTGCATGCTGGAGCGTGTGGACTCGGTGAATTTCCGCGGTTACCGTTTCTCCGACGGATGGGCACGCGACCAGCGCGTATACTTTGCCACCCGCTTTTCCACGCCTCCCCTTCGTGTGGAGACCGACACCGTTGCCAAGAAAGGCGGCGGAAAGGGCATCGTGGCACGTTTCTATTTCGGCACCGGCGGCGAGGGGAGCCCTACGTCCGAAGGACTCACCGTATGCACCGCCCTCAGCGGCACCAGCATCTACGGTGCCACGCAAAACCTGCAGGCCGAAGCCCCCTACGACAATTTTGCCCTCTACCTCCAGCTTGCCCACAACGAATGGAACCTGCACCTTGGCGTACTGAACGCCGGCAACACCCCGCAGGAAGGCATGCCCCAGATGGAAGCCAAGGAATATGACGAACGCGTGCGGAAATTCTACACCGCCCTCTACCACAGCATGCTGGCGCCCACGATTTATTCCGATGTCGACGGCAGCTACCTCGGTCCCGACCGCCATATTCACCACACCGACGGTATCCACTATTCCACCTTCTCACTTTGGGACACCTACCGCGCAGCACACCCGCTGTTCACGCTGACCAACCCCGACCGTGTGGCAGACATGGCAAACAGTCTCATTGACTTCGGCACCCAAAACGGCCGTCTGCCGGTATGGAGTATGTGGGCATGCGAGACGGACATGATGATTGGCTATCACTCCGTACCCGTCATAGTGGATGCAATCCTCAAGGGTTTCAAGGGCATCGATGCCGGCCGCGCTCTCGACATCTGCGTACAGACAGCCCGCAAGCGCGACTACCGCTCCTTAGGCACCTACATCGACAAGGGATATGTTCCCACGGGAGTCAACGATATGGGCGGAAACGACGACTGGAGCATGAGCCGCACACTGGAATATGCCTATGACGACTGGTGCATTGCCGCCCTGGCAGACCATCTTGGCCGTACGGACATTGCCCGGGAATTTCATGCTCGCGCCAAGAACTACGAAAACCTTTTCAACACCGACACCGGATTCCTTGAACCCCGACAGGCCGACGGCAGCTTCATTCCGGGATTCTCGCCCGTAGCCTACGGCCCCCACGTCTGCGAGAGCAACGCCTGGATGTACCAGTGGAGCGTACAGCACGACATCTCCGGTCTCTGCCATCTTTTCGGCGGAAAGAAAAAGATGGGCAAGATGCTCAACGAGTTCTTCACCTTCACCGAAGAAGATGCCTCGAACCGCCCGCTCTTCTCCACCGGTATGATTGGACAGTATGCCCACGGAAACGAGCCCTCGCACCATGCCGCCTACCTTTTCAACCATGTGGGCCAACCCTCGAAATGCCAGGAATATGTGGCGCAGATTTGCCGCGAACTGTATCTGGACACGCCTGCCGGACTCTGCGGCAACGAGGACTGCGGACAGACTTCGGCATGGTTCGTCATGAGTGCCATGGGATTCTATCCCGTCAACCCCGTCGGAGGACGTTATGAAATCGGCACTCCCCTGCTCCCCCGCCTCGACCTCAAGCTGGAGGACGGGCAGACTTTCACCATCATTGCCAAGGGAGTGGACTCCAAACACTTCTATGTCAAAGGCGTTAAACTGAATGGAATGCCCTACCGAAAGCCGTACATCACCGACGACATCATCCACGCCGGAAGCACGCTGGAATTCGAGATGAGCGACAAGCCCTGCCGCAGGTGGTATTGAAAAAGCATCAGCTTCCACCGCCCCCCCAAAAAAGACACCTTACCTCTCTGAAACAACAAAAACATACGCCATAATGAAAAAGACCTTCTTATGCCTTCTGGGCCTGCTCTTCGGCGCATTCTCTGCCGTCCATGCCCAGGACTACGCTTCGCTGGTGAACCCGCTGATGGGAAGTCAGAGCGACTTCAGCCTTTCGGCCGGCAACACCTACCCTGCCATCACCCGTCCCTTCGGTATGAACTTCTGGACGCCTCAGACCGGAAAGAACGGTGACGGCTGGCAGTATTCGTATGACGCCCACAAAATCCGTGGCTTCAAGCAGACCCACCAGCCCAGTCCCTGGATCAACGACCATGCCGAGTTCTCACTCATGCCCATGACCGGCAAACCCGTAGCCGACGAAGGGGCACGCGCATCGTGGTTTGCCCACAAGGCCGAAGTGGCTCTGCCTCATTATTACAGCGTCTATCTGGCAGACTACGACGTCACCACAGAGCTCACTCCCACCGACCGCGCCTGCATCTTCCGCTTCACCTTCCCCGAAGCACAGAGCTATGTGTGCGTCGATGCCTACCAACGCGGCTCAATGGTGGAAATCATTCCCGAACGCCGCATCGTCCGCGGCTATACCACCCGCAACTCCGGAGGCGTACAGGAGGGATTCCGCCAGTATTTCGTCATCGAGTTTGACAAGCCCTTCGAATATACCAACACCTATCTCGGCACCGCCATCAAAGAAGGTGAAGACGCCGACAAGGTGTCGGAGCACGGTGGCCTGAAGGCCGAAGGATTCCATGCCCTGGCGATGATAGGCTTCAAGACGCGCCGCGGCGAACAGGTGCATGCCCGCGTGGCATCGTCGTACATCAGTCCTGAACAGGCCGAGCTTAACCTTCAGCGCGAGGTGACCGGCACCACCTTCGACGCTGTGAAGTCCGAGGGACACCGCATCTGGAACGAGACGCTCGGACGCATTGCCATCGACCGCGAACTCGTAGACCTCGGCACGCCCGAAGCCCGCACCTTCTACACCTGCCTTTACCGCTCGCTGCTCTTCCCCATGAAGTACTGGGAGGAGGATGCCTCGGGACGCATCGTACACCGCTCGCCCCACAACGGCCAAGTGTGCGAAGGCTACCTCTACACCGGCACAGGCTTCTGGGACACCTTCCGCTGCCTCTTCCCCTTGCTCAACCTGGTATATCCCGATGAAAGCCGGAAGATGATGGAGGGCTTTGTCAATGTCTACAAGGAGAGCGGATTCTTCCCCGAATGGTCGAGCCCCGGACATCGCGGCTGTATGGTCGGCAACAACTCGGCATCCGTCATGGCCGATGCCTTCATGAAGGGTATTCGCGTCGAGGACACCGCCACCATGATGGAGGGTCTGCTCCACGGCAAGAATGCGGTACATCCCACCGTCAACAGCTCCGGACGCTTAGGATACGACTACTATAACCGTCTGGGCTATGTTCCCTATGATGTGAACATCAAGGAAAACGCCGCCCGCACACTCGAATATGCCTATGACGACTGGTGCATCCTTCAGATTGCCAAGACACTGAATGCCGAGGCTGCCGCCAAGGGTGTGAAGAAATCGAAACTTCCCGTGGCTGCTGCTACCATCCGCCAGCTCAACGAGCAGGTGCTGAACTACCGTAATCTCTTCGACCCCGAAACCCGTCTGATGCGCGGACGCAATGCCGACGGCTCGTTCATGACTCCGTTCTCCCCGCTCAAATGGGGCGATGCCTTTACCGAAGGAAATGCCTGGCACTACACCTGGAGCGTCTTCCACGACGTCAACGGTCTTGTAGAACTCATGGGCGGTCGCGAACAGTTCGTGCAGATGCTTGACAGCGTATTTGTCGTTCCGCCACTCTACGACGACTCATACTATGGATTCCCCATTCACGAAATTGTGGAAATGACGGTGATGAACACCGGCAACTATGCCCACGGCAACCAGCCCATACAGCACATGATCTACCTCTACAACTGGGGCGGACAGCCCTGGAAGGGCGAGGCTCATCTGCGCGACATCATGACCCGCTTCTACAGTGCCACCCCCGACGGCTACTGCGGTGACGAGGACAACGGCCAGACTTCGGCATGGTATGTCTTCTCGGCGCTCGGCTTCTATCCCGTATGCCCCGGCAGCAACCAGTATGTCATCGGCTCGCCGCTCTTCAAGCATGCCACCATACATTTCCCCAACGGCAAGGAACTGCGCATCGAGGCTCCTGCGAACGATAAGGGAACCCCCTACGTGAATGCCGTGGAATTCAACGGTGCACCTTACTCACCCACTTATTTCGAACACCAGGAAATGGTGAAGGGCGGCAATATACGCTTCGACATGAGCGCCACGCCCAACAAGCAACGCGGCACCGACACCGCAGATGCACCATACTCCTTCAGCAAGTAGCCTGGTGCTACGACACCGCCACACTACAATAACAAAAGCCATACATAAAAACATACATTTTTATTAGGATAATGCATAAGACATACCTGTCGGCACTCATGCTCTGTGCCCTCATTTCCAGCCCTGCCCTTGCTGCCGCGGCATCTCCGGCAACAGGCACTGCAGGCATGGCCGCCATCGCCCCGACTCCACAGGCCAAGCCCGTACGCCTTTCTCCCTGCAACAACTATGCTGTGGAGGTGTATTTCGACAACGGACAGATGTACACCCTCGATTTTTACGGTGAGAACATCGTCCGCCTCTTCCAGGACAACAACGGTGGCATCGTCCGCCCCCCGAAGGCTGAACCCGAAGCTGAAATACTCGTAAAGAATCCACGTCGCACAGGATTCCGCCTACAGCTGAAGACCACCGATGCAGAATACATCGTGAGCACTCCCTCCATGGATGTCCGCATTGACCGCGCCACCGGTCTCCTGCACATCACACAAGATGGCCGCGAGGTGGTGCGGCAGACCGCACCCATCGCCATCGACAATGCCAAGGCTGCACTTACACTCGCCTGCCACGACAGCGAATACTTCTATGGCGGAGGCGTACAGAACGGACGTTTCAGCCACCGCGGACAAAGCATTGCCATCGAAAACACCAACAACTGGGTCGACGGCGGTGTGGCAAGTCCTACGCCTTTCTATTGGTCCACCGCAGGTTACGGCCTCATGTGGCACACCTTCAAGCCCGGACGCTACGACTTTGGTGCCGCCAATCCCAACGAAGTGCAGCTCTTCCACAGCGAAGACTATCTCGACGTCTTCCTGATGGTCGACAAGGAACCTACCGCCCTGCTCCGCGACTTCTACCAGCTAACCGGAAATCCCGTGCTGCTCCCCAAGTTCGGTTTCTACGAAGGGCACCTCAACGCCTATAACCGCGACTACTGGACACCGGCGGCAGAGGGCAAGACGGGCTTCATGGCCTACGAAGACGGCAAGACCTACAACGAGAGCCAGAAGGATAACGGCGGTGTTCGCGAATCGCTGAACGGCGAACTCCCCGGTGCCTACGGACACCAGACCAACTACCAGTGGTCGGCACGCGCTGCCATAGACCGTTATCTCGACAACGATATGCCCCTCGGATGGTTCCTCCCCAACGACGGTTACGGCGCAGGATACGGACAGACCACCTCGCTCGACGGAAACATCCAGAATCTCAAGGCCTTCGGCGACTATGCCCGCTCCAAAGGTGTGGAAATCGGTCTGTGGACTCAGAGCGACCTTCATCCCAAGGAGGGCATTGCTCCCCTTCTCCAGCGCGACATTGTCAAGGAAGTCCGCGATGCCGGCGTACGCGTACTCAAGACCGACGTGGCATGGGTTGGATGGGGCTACTCCTTTGGACTGAACGGTGTGGCCGATGTGGGCGAAATCATGCCTTACTACGGCCGCAACGCCCGACCTTTCATCATCAGCCTCGACGGATGGGCCGGCACACAGCGTTATGCCGGTATCTGGAGCGGCGACCAGACGGGCGGTGACTGGGAGTATATCCGCTTCCACATCCCCACCTTCATCGGTTCCGGACTCTCCGGACAGCCTAACATCACCTCTGACGTCGACGGCATCTTCGGCGGAAAGAACGTTCCCGTCAACGTGCGCGAGTTCCAGTGGAAAACCTATACCCCCATGGAGCTCAACATGGACGGCTGGGGAGCAAACCCCAAATATCCCCACGTCCTGGGCGACAAGGCCACGAGCCTCAACCGCTGGTACCTGAAGGCAAAGTCCATGCTGCTGCCCTACCAGTACAGCATTGCACGCGAGGCTGTCGACGGCAAGCCCATGGTGCGTGCCATGTTCCTCGAATACCCCAATGCCTACACACTCGGCAAACAGACGCAGTACCAGTTCCTCTTCGGACCCTCCCTCCTCGTCGCTCCCGTCTACCGGAACACCGCGATGGACAACGAAGGCAACGACATCCGCGACGGCATCTACCTCCCCGAAGGCACATGGTACGACTATTTCACGGGCGAACGATATGAGGGCAACCGCATCATCAACAACTTCGACACCCCGCTCTGGAAGATTCCTCTCTTCGCAAAGGCAGGAGCCATCATACCCTTCACACTATCCAACAACAATCCCGCAGCCATTGACCACGCATTCCGGGGTTACGAAATATGGCCAGGCGGCGAGAGTAGTTTCCATGAGTACGACGACGACGGCGCCACACAGGCATACCTCGAAGGCGAAAGCACCCTCACACCCGTCACATGCCGGCAGCAGGGCGACAAGGTTACCGTAAGCATCGACAGGACCACAGGCTCCTTCGAAGGCTTCCAGCCCCTGAAGCGCACGCACCTCAGCATCCGCGCCACCAAGGCCCCCAAGAAGGTGCAGGTAAGGGTGAACGGAAAGAAGGTGCAGGCAGCATGGAAATTCGTCGAAAAGGGCGAATGGGTGAATGCCGCCGCAACCTCCACAACCGAAATGCCCACGCAACCGGCCCACATCGAGGTCGACATCCCCGAAACCGACGTTACGCAGGCCACCGTCGAGGTGAACGTGACAGGCTGGGAGAATGCACCCGCTGACCCCCTGCTCCGTAGCCACGGCCCGCTGGCAGCACCGGCCTTCGACGTACAGAACGCCAAGGCCGGAGCCTACGAACTGCTCCCCGCATGGACCAAGGTTGAGAATGCCGACTACTACGAAGTGGAATACAACGGCATGCGCTACAGCACCATCCGCAACTGCAGTCTCAATTTCGACGACCTGCAGCCCAAGACCGATTACCACTTCAAGGTCCGCGCCGTCAATGCCGACGGTGCCAGCGAATGGACAGCCTTCAACTTTGCCACCGTCACCGACCCCCTCGAATGGGCCATCCCCAACCTCGTGGGTACTACCACCTGCAAGAACCAGGGCGGACAGGGTGTCGACAAACTCTTCGACCGCGACGAAAAGAGCACCTGGCACACCGACTGGGCCAACAATCCCAAAGCCGTGCCCTTCGACCTCACCGTCGACCTGCGTTCCGTCAACAAGCTGGACCGCATCGAATACATCCCACGCGAAGATGCCGGCAACGGAACCCTCCTGCGCGGTACCGTCGCTTTCTCGCAAGACCGCACCAACTGGACCGAGCCCCAGAAGTTTGAATGGACAAGGGACGGCAGCGTAAAGACCCTCAACCTCATCGGCGGCAGTCTCAGACAAGGACCTATCGCCACGGCCGACTACCGCCCCGACCTCGCACCCGAAGCACGCTACGTGAAGTTCCACATCACCGATGCCGTCGGAGGCTTCGGATCCGGACAGGAAATGTACTTCTTCCGGCAGACGGGCACCACCGGCAGGTTCCAGGGCGACATCAACCGCGACGGACGCATTGACGAGAACGACCTCACATCATATATGAACTACACCGGACTGCGTGCCAAGGACGGCGACTTCGACTATGTGAGCATCGGCGACATCAACCGCAACGGACTTATCGATGCCTACGACATCAGTTGCGTCAGTGTGGAACTCGACGGCGGTGTACGTCACGACAACAGTCAGGTAGAAGGCAGCCTTACCCTCACCGCCACGAAGGACGGCAATGCCCTCACCCCTGCCAAGGACGGCACCATTCGGCTCTCCGCCGGCGAAACAATCGAAGTGCTCGTGAGCGGCAAAGACCTCAAGCACGTGAATGCCTTGAGTTTCGCCCTGCCCTACGATGCCGCTTCCATCGAATATACCGGTATCGAGCTCCTCGGCATGAAGGACATGGTGAACCTCACCTACGACCGTCTGCACAGCGACAAGACGAAGGCCCTCTATCCTACCTTCGTCAACCGCGGCAACAACTTCCTCCTCGACGAAGGCGCTCCCGAGCTGTTCCGTCTGAAGTTCCGTGCCCTCAAGACCTGCACCTTCAGTCTGAAGGCTGTCGACGGAATGCTGGTGGACCGCAATCTCGGTACCGCCACCTTCTGACGCATGCATGGCCCTCTCAAACATACACTTTGAGAAGGTCCATCTACCCCGCATAGATAACCAATAGGGCTGAATACCAAGCAAGGTATTCAGCCCTATTTATTTTCTTCAGAAGATTTGTGGGCAGCAATATCATTCTTTAGAAGTCTGGTCAGAACCATCGGTTCTGTCTTTATCTTTGTCTTGAGACTTACCATTAGACAATAAGCCATATGCAAATTGTACGAAGCCTAACAGGAGCAAGAAAATGAAAATGTCAAGAAAACTTCCGACCCTTTCTCCTGGTCTGTAGACTCCCACCTCACCAAGTATTACGCGAATAACCACAAATAGAACAAAGGTAGTTCCCCATACTAATATATTTTTCATAAAATTCT
>SFJN01000058.1 GCA_004555055.1 Bacteroidales bacterium
GTATCAGTCACGTAGCCCGCTACGCTCCTTCTCCAACTTTCAATTTGTCCTCGAAAACAATCTCAAAATCTAACAAAGCTAATTTATAGAACCACCCTGGATGAAAAATTCCGGACAATCCGTTTAGCCTGGGGGAATGATAGCCCCCCTGGCCAAAGGGATTGTCCCCTTAAATGATGTGACAGGCAGAGGAGAGTCCCGCTGCCCTCCCTTACAGATCGATGACGAAACTCTGCATGGTACGGAGGTCGATGGTCCAAAGCCTGTCGATGAGCGGGCTGCCCATGCCGCAGAGGAGCTGGATGGCCTGCGCGGCCTCCACGCTGCCTACGGTGCCCGGTGTGGGCCCCACCACCCCTAGCGTCCGGTAGGTGGCATGTCCGGCACAGAGCACGGCCACCTGCCCCTCGAAACCGCAGATTGCACCGTAGACATAGGGTTTTCGCAGTGCCTGGCAGACATCGCTGATGAGATAGCGCACGGCGGCATTGTCCGTCCCGTCGACGACGATGTCATATGCGGCAATCCTTTCGGCGGCATTCTGCGGTGTGAGGCGCTCGGGGTAGGTGATGATGTGCACGTCGGAATTGAGGCGTTGCAGCCTCTCCGTGGCACAGACGGCCTTCGGCATCCCCAGCACGTCCTCGCCATAGAGCACCTGACGGTGCAGGTTGGTGAGCGACACCACATCGTCGTCCATCAGTGCGAGGGTGCCTACACCGGCTCCGGCAAGGTACAGCGTGATGGGCGAGCCCAGACCTCCTGCACCGACGACAAGCACCTTGGCATCGGCAAGCCTGCGCTGCCCCTCTTCTCCGATTTCCGGCAGCATGGTCTGCCTATGATAACGATTTTCCATTATAGTGTAGCTTGTTCAAGAGACGTCATTTCTTGAGTTTCCGCAGGTCGTGCGTGAGTTTTGCCGCACAGAAGTTCGGGCCGCACATGGTGCAGTATTCGCCGTCGGTGTGTCCGGCCTCCTCAAAGTACTGCAAAGCACGTTCGGGGTCGAGCGAAAGATGGAACTGGTCGCGCCAGCGGAAGTCGAAGCGGGCCTTTGAAAGGGCATTGTCGCGGATTTGCGCTCCGGGGTGCCCCTTGGCCAGGTCGGCGGCATGGGCGGCAATCTTGTAGGTGATGACGCCCGTACGGACATCCTCCTTGTTGGGCAGCGCCAGGTGCTCCTTGGGGGTGACGTAGCAGAGCATGGCAGTGCCGAGCCAGGCTATCTGTGCACCGCCGATGGCGGAGGTGATGTGGTCGTAGCCCGGGGCGATGTCGGTGACGATGGGGCCGAGGGTATAGAAGGGGGCTTCGTGACAGTGCGAAAGCTGGCGCTCCATGTTCTCACGGATCTTGTGCATAGGCACGTGTCCGGGACCTTCGATGAATGCCTGCACATTCTTTTCCCAAGCTCGGGTGACGAGTTCGCCCATGGTATCGAGTTCGGCAAACTGTGCAGCGTCGTTGGCATCGGCCGTACATCCCGGTCTCAGGCCGTCGCCCAAGGAAAGGGCCACGTCGTACTGGGCCACAATGTCGCAGATGTCGTCGAAGTGCTCGTAGAGGAACGACTCGCGGTCGTGTATGAGGCACCACTTGCTCATGATGGAGCCGCCGCGGCTGACGATGCCGCAGAGGCGGGAGTCGGCAAGGTGGACATTCTGCCGACGTATGCCGGCATGGATGGTGAAGTAGTCCACACCCTGCTCACACTGTTCGATGAGGGTATCCTTGTAGATTTCCCACGTGAGGTCCTCCACGCGGCCGTTCACCTTTTCCAGGGCCTGGTATATGGGGACGGTACCCACGGGTACGGGGCAGTTGCGGACAATCCATTCGCGGGTTTCGTGGATGTTGGCACCGGTGGAGAGGTCCATCAGCGTGTCGCCACCCCACTTGCAGCTCCAGGTGGCCTTCTCCACCTCCTCTTCGATGCTCGAGGTGGTGGCGGAATTGCCGATGTTGGTGTTGATTTTCACCAAGAAGTTGCGGCCAATGATCATGGGCTCGGCCTCGGGATGGTTGATGTTAGCAGGCAGCACGGCACGTCCGCGGGCGATTTCGCTGCGTACGAATTCCGGGGTGATGTGGCTCTCGATGCCCAGTTCCCGGCAGTTCATGTTCTCGCGAATGGCCACATACTCCATTTCGGGGGTGATGATTCCGGCCTTGGCATAGGCCATCTGCGTGATGTGCCGGCCGGCCTTGGCACGTCGCGGAAGCTGTATATGCTCGAAACGCAGGGCATCGAGCGAATGGTCGTTCAGCCGCATCTTGCCGTATTCGCTGCTCACCTCAGGGAGCTGCTCGGTGTCGTTGCGCTCCAGAATCCAGGGTTCGCGCAGGCGGGGCAGACCTTTCTTGAGGTCCACCTCGATGTCAGGGTCGGAAAACGGACCGCTGGTGTCGTAAATCAGCACAGGGGCGTTCTGCTCCATGTGGGGAATGCCGTGCTCGTCCTTGGTGACGGTGGGCGTAAGGTTCACCTTCGTCATTCCTACCCGGAGGAAGGGGAATATCTCGCCCGGCATATAGTATTTTTCGCGCTTGGCGTAAGCTTGGTGGTCGTTGGGCATCATTTTGGATGTTAATTGTTAAGAAAAGCGGTGAGTGGGCTGCTGGCTTCGGCACAGTCCGATGTGGCTCCGAGTCCGGCTTCGTAAGCACGGCGTCCGGCCACGACGGCTTCCTTGAAGGCTACAGCCATCTCTACGGGGTCGCCTGCCACGGCTATGGCGGTATTCACCAGGCAGCAGTCGGCACCCATCTCCATGGCTTCGGCTGCATGACTGGGGGCGCCGATACCGGCATCCACCACAACGGGAACGTTCGCCTGCTCGATGATAATCTGCAGGAAGTCCTTCATACGCAGTCCCTTGTTGGTGCCTATGGGTGCGGCAAGGGGCATGACGGTGGCTGCACCGGCTTCTTCAAGATGCTTGCAGAGCGTAGGGTCGGCCTGGCAATAAGGGAGAACGACGAAACCCAGCTTCACCAGTTCTTCCGTAGCCTTGAGGGTCTCCACGGAGTCGGGGAGCAGATAGCGGGGGTCGGGATGGATTTCGAGTTTCAGCCAGTTGGTGCCGAAGGCTTCGCGGGCCATCTGTGCGGCAAACACCGCTTCTTCGGCATTGCGCACTCCGCTGGTGTTGGGCAGAAGCTGGATATGCTTGTACTGCGTGATGTGCGTCAGCAAGTCGTCTTGCTGGTCCTGCAGCTCTATGCGTTTCATCGCCACGGTCACCATTTCCGTTTCGGAAGCTTCGATGGCACGTGCCATGACCTCGTTGTTGTTGAATTTGCCGGTACCGAGGAAAAGGCGTGAGTTGAATTCACGTCCTGCAATGACTAACTTTTTCATATACTATTGTGCGTTTATTTCAGTATCAGGGGAGGAGTCGGTTTCTATGGGGGTATGTCTTTATGACAGCCCTCCGGTCAGCCGGACGAGCCTTCGGGTTTCTTCCACAGGGTTTTCGGCCCGGAGTATGCTTCCGGACAGTGCGATGCCGGTGACACCGGTCTGGAGAATATCGGGGATGTCGGCGGCGGTGATGCCTCCGATGGCCACAATGGGGAGGGCTATGCCTTTGGCACGCATTCTCGAAACGATGTCACGGTAGCCCTCAAGGCCCAGCACCGGTGCAAGGTTCGCCTTGGTGGCAGTAAAGCGGAAGGGGCCGCAACCGATGTAGTCGGCTCCGCTACGCCAGTGGTGCTCCACGTCATCGAAGGTGTTGGCAGTGCCGCCGATGATAAACCCCTCGCCCAGCAGGCGCCGTGCCTCGGCTACAGGCATATCCTGCTTGCCCAAATGCACGCCGTCGGCATGCAGCTCCTTGACAAGCTGGACGTGGTCGTCGATGATGAACGTCGCACCCGCTTCCTTGCAGAGACGCTGCGCCTCGAGGGCAACGGGACGGATTTCGTCCACGCTGGCCTCCTTCATACGGAGCTGCACCCAACGGCAACCCCCGGCAAGGGCTATCCTGACGGAATCAAGATAACCGATTTCGCGATAATAGTGGGTAATGAACTGTAGCATAGGACACTCTGCCATAGAGGTTTCAGCCGCCGAAGGCTGCCTTGATGATGACTATCTGTTCGCCTCCACTGAGTGCAGTATCTGCCCACTCGGTACGGGGAACCATTTTGTTGTGGATGGCAACGGCTACCCCACGTTCGGGCAATTCCATCTCTGCCACCAGGTCCAAAAGATTTGCTGTAGCCGTTTCCTTCGGCTTTCCGTTGATGATTACTTCCATAGTCAATTTTATGAAAAAACCCCATTGCACGTCGTTCCTCTTTCGTTTGTGGGATTACGTGCAACAGGGGGTATATGAAGGCGGGGAGCATACCACTCCCTCACCGTGTTTTCTCTGGTCTTTACCGTCGTTTTCTCGCCATGGCAATGGTCGGACAAGCCGGCTTCTGCTACATAGCATCACGAAAAAAACGATTGGTTCCAATTCCCTTCGGCAGCATTATCTGCATCAGGTTCAATGGGTATAATCTCAGCCTACTCCAAAAAAGATGGAGATGGGCACCCCCCTTGGAAAGCATTGTTCGTGTTTCCGACGGCAAATATACGCCTTTATTTCTTTTCTTTCGGCATTTTCTGCACGAAACAGCCACACTTTCCGCCTTTTTTGTGCTAACTTTGTCACGGGACAGGCGCGCAAGCCTCCCTGCCGGACCTGTTTCTGTCCGTATTTTCAAAAAACGTTTTCGTTAAGCGAGAGCAGAAACAATGCTTGCATTGACTATGCCGAGCGTAGAAAACGAAGAATGAAATTCAAGGGGATAACCGACGATACGGACGGAAGGAGGGGGGAGAAAAGGACCGGGAGTAAAAAACATATCATGAAAGGAAAGGACGCCCCCCAAAAGTACCACAAGACACCATGACCGAAAACATTCCGCAAAACCAGCCCACACAGGCTCCTATACAGCAGTCCCAGGCACAACAGGACGAAGAAATGACGCTGAAGAACATCATCTTCTGCTGCCTCAGCCATTGGCAATGGTTCGTGCTCTCCACCGTTGTATGCCTCGGCATTGCCACCTACCGTCTCCTCTCCACCCCTCCTGTGTACCAGCGCCAGGCTACCATCATGATCAAGGACGAGGGCAAGAACAGTTCGGTGTCGACCGATGTGGCGACCATGTTCTCCGAACTGGGAATGGCGGGGACCAAGAACAACGTCTACAATGAGGTGAAGGCCCTGCAGTCGCCTGACGTGGTGCTGGAAGCCGTAAAACGCATGGCACTGGACGTGGATTACAGGCTGAAAGGCAACTTCCACGACCACACCCTCTATGGCAAGCAATTGCCGGTGAAGGTCATCTTCCACGGACTTCCCGAAGACGTGACGGCTGACATGCAGCTCCACATCAAGGACAAGCACACCGTGACGCTCTCCGATTTCAGACGCAGCGACAGGGACGAGGACGAAATGAAGCAGACTCCTGTAAACGTACGGCTGAACAGCGTGACGAACACACCCATCGGACGCGTCACCGTCTATGCCACCAACAACTACGACATCTACCGTACACACGCCAACGAACCGGTCCGCGTCATACGCCGAAGCATCTATGCCACCACCTCATCGGCATCGGCAAGACTCAATGCGCAAATCAGCGACAAGAACGCCACACTCATCGACATCACCTTCTCCGACAGAAACCCTCAACGGGCGTGCGACTTCATCAACACCCTTATACGCGTATACCGCGAAACCTGGCTGAAGGACAAGAACAGGATGACCATCGCCACTTCGAACTTCATCACCGAACGCCTCGGAGTCATTGAAAGCGAACTCGGCGACGTGGACGAAAACATCTCGTCGTACAAAAGTTCGCATCTCCTTCCCGACGTGGAGGCTGCATCGGCCATTTATATGGAACAGTCGAAGGAAACCGGCGACAAACTCCTCAAACTCAGCACACAACGCGCCATGGCGCAATATGTACGCGGATACCTCGACCAGGGCGTACGCAGCAACCAGTTGCTGCCGGTCAATTCGGGCATCAACAGTGCAAACATCGAAGAGCAGATTGCCAAATACAACGCCCTGCTCCTGCAGCGCAACAGCCTCATATCGAACTCCAGCGAACGCAACCCTCTCGTGCAGAACTACGACCAGCAGCTCGAGGCCATGCGTACATCCATCCTCACATCCATCGACAACCTTGTGGTGAACATCGACACGGAAATCGAACACCTGCAAGCCGAGGAACAGCGCACAAACTCACAGATTGCATCAAATCCCAACCAGGCGAAATACCTGCAGTCCGTAGGACGCCAACAGAAGGTAAAGGAAGCCCTCTACCTCTTCCTCCTCCAAAAACGCGAAGAAAACGAACTTTCGCAAGCCTTCACCGCCTACAACACTCGCATCGTGGCGGCACCCCACGGCAGTCCCGCTCCCATTTCACCCGTACGCAGCAAGATGCTCCTCGTCGGACTCCTCATCGGACTGGCAATACCCGGAGGCATCATCTATTTCCGAGAGTCTACACGCACCACCATACGCGGAAGAAAGGACATCGAACACCTCAGCGTACCTTTCATCGGTGAAATACCCATGGCATGCAAGACCAAACGCACCTTGCTCGGCTCAAAATATATCCCTCTGAAGGACGAAATCGTTGTGGAAGCCGGAAAACGCGACCTGGTGAACGAGGCTTTCAGAGTGCTACGCACAAACCTCGAATTCATTACCTCTGACGAACAGCGGAAATGTCCCGTCATCGCGTTCACGTCCTTTAACCCCGGAAGCGGAAAGAGTTTCATCGCGCCGAACATCGCAGTCAGCCTCGCCGTCAAAGGCAGCCGAGTGCTGATTGTTGACGGTGACATGCGCCACTGCTCTACCTCGAAAACCTTCGGAATGACAGGACCTGGGCTCTCGGACTATCTTTCAGGACGGGTTGAACTGGACGACGTCATAAAAGAGATAAACAAATACGAAGGACTTGCTGTCATCCCTGTCGGAACCGTTCCTCCGAACCCCACCGAACTGCTACTGAAGAAAAGACTGGCAGAGGGCATCGAAATTCTGCGCGAACGCTTCGACTATATCCTCATCGACTGCCCCCCCATGGAACTCGTGGCCGACGCACAGATTATCAACAAATGCGTGGACCGTACAGTCTTCGTCATCAGAGCCGGACTGCTCGAACGGACCATGTTGGCGGAACTGGAAAAACTATACCAGAACAACAAATACAAGAGTATCTCCATCGTGCTCAACGGCACAGAAATTGCCAATGCCCGCTACGGAATGAAGTACGGTTACCGCTACAGCTACCAATACGGATACGGCAGCGGATACTCCTACGGACAGCAGTGAGCCGATATCGAAAAAGGGGTGCGCTATAAATTAGCTTGGCGAAGCTAAGCATAAGAACACCCTAAAAAGCGCTTTCACACCTGTTCCCTTTCCGTCCCCCCACAAAAAACATACGGGATGTTCTATAAATTAGCTTAGACAGTTTTCGAACTATCGCACAGTAGATTTCTATCCTGAAAACACGCGCAAAGATTGTGCAAGGTGAGAGCAGAGCGAAAACTTGTTTTCAGCTATGCCGAGCCGAAGCCAATCTTCGGCGAAGCCACAGCGGGCTATGTAAGTGTTTAAAGGAGAGAAATATACAAGCGAGAGCATGAAAAGTGGCCAAGCATAAGAACACTTCCTAAATGAACATTAAACTAATTTATAGAACATCCCAAACCATAATGCTTTCCTTCTTCCGCCCCACTATCCGGAAATCGGACATTTTCAACGGCTTCACCGACTGGCACTGCCACATTCTGCCCGGTGTGGACGACGGCATCGCCTCCATCCACGATGCCCTGGCCGTACTCCATACCTACGAACAGCTCGGTGTGCACGAGGTATGGCTTACCCCACACATCATGGAAGACTATCCCAACACTCCGGCTGACCTTAGAAGGCGCTACGACGAACTGTGCACGGAATGGAAGGGAAAGGTGCGCCTACAACTCGCTGCCGAGCATATGCTGGACGGTATCTTTCCGCATCGCCTCGAAAAGGGAGATGTGCTACCCATCGGACATGCCAGACAGCATCTGCTGGTGGAAACCTCGTATTTCAATCCACCCGTTGGCTTCCTCTCCATACTCAAAGACATCAAGGCTGCGGGATACCATCCCTTGCTGTCGCACCCCGAACGCTATGTATATATGGACGAAGAGGACTACGACGAGCTCCACGACATGGGCGTACTGTTCCAACTTAACCTTCCCTCACTGACGGGAATGTACGGCGAGAACGCACAGAAAAAAGCGCAGATGCTCATGAAAAAAGACATGTACCATGCCACAGGGACAGACCTCCACCGCCTGAAGGCTTTGGAAATACTGCTCGCGAAAAGGGCTCCCCGATACCCCCTGCCCGAGGGAATCTGAAAGTCCCGGAAAACATGCCCCACAACCACCGACGCACCCCACCACCGCAGGGGGACCGCCCCCACACAGTCACAAACGGACATGAGGGAGAGAGGGGGCTGCCCCCGCCGCCACAGTCATTTCCTCTGCCTGTCCTCGTCCGCCGCGCTGTCGTGCAGACGACTGCCATAATACACATTTCGGAACTTATAGTCCCCTACGCCATGTTCCCCGTCGTAGTCGTGGATTCGCGACGGGAGAATATGTGCGGCCGACTCCTCCCTGACCTTTATGTCAGAAAACTCCACCTGGTCGATATAGTTGCCCGGAGCACGGTTATATGCACCATGGACTACGCGCATGTCCGTAATGCGTCCGCGCTCAATTCCCTCCATGCGTATGTCGGAGAACGTAATATGGTGAATCCGGTTCTTGTCGCCGCAATTGATGGCAAGCATCCCATCGCCTGTATTGCGCAGGATGTCACAATCGGAAATGTTGACATGGTGCAGTTCCTCGCCCTCTTCGCAACGGTCGTCACCGTGGGTTCCGATGTTTACGGGATGCGCAAAGTCGCACCATAGGACGGCTTTCCTGACGTTGATGCCATACGAATCGCCCCAATACCACCAACGATGGCAATAGAATGCGAGACAGTCGTCGGAGGTTCGCAGGAAGACATTCTCGATGTCTGCATCGTGGCAACTCATAAGGTCGATGCCGTCCGTCCAACTTCCTGCCGAAAAACTTTTCAGGTTTCTTACCGTGACGTTCGAACTTGCTCCGCCAAAGACCGTATAATGCCGCGGATTGAGTACGGTGATGCCGTCGATGAGTACATTCCGGGAATGCGTCACCTCGATACCGCGAAGAGGATGGTCAAGGATACCACGACCTACGATTCTTACGTTTTCGGCATGGTCTACGATGAGCCGCGCCTGCACCACGCTTCCGGGTGCCAGGAACACGGTACAGTTTGAGGGAATCCTGATGTCTTCGCCGGGAAGATCCTTTGGACGGTGCACGCCGGGGGCAAAATAAATGAGATTCGCATCCTTGACAAAAACATCCTGCTGTTTGCCTCCGCCATTCCAGTTGATGCAGCCCGGCTCATTGCCGGTATACGTCTCCTTCAACATAGGATTGGCGAAGAGATGCAGGTTGTGATGACGGTCACCCCCGAATTCCACACTGAAGTATCCGGGCTCGCAAAGGGTGAACAGCATCTCCGTACCTCCGTCACCGATGGTACAGTCTATGCCGCGCGATGCAGGTCGTAGTGTCGGAGGCAGTGTGTCGGCAGCCATGGTAGCAGGTTTCTCAAGTTTCACCCGGACTTCGACGGTACCCTCCATATCGAATTGTGCGAAGGCCGCCGTAGAACGGTGGTGCATGTCCACCTCACAGTCCCACACCGGAACGCTCTGCCATTCGTCGCTGCCGGAGGCGCGTACACTGACGCTGTACACCTCATTGGAACGGAGTCCGTCGGTGGGAGTATATGAATAAACGGAAAGACGGGGATGCGTAGAGGCATTGCCAGTCAGGAAACACAGAAAGAGTGAAAGGAAAAGGATTACTGTGACGGGTGTAGGTTTCATGATTTTTTGTATGGAATTTTCTGTTTTTTTTGGGGGGTGCTTTGTCTTGTTCGCTGTTGTTACCGGTATTTCATTTTAGGGAGGGGAGAGAGGATGACGAAATATCACGTCTCCGATTACCCTCCTATAAGGATTTTCTTCCCTTCATGTATATATAGGCCATGTTTTGGCATGGGACTGGCTACATGGCGTCCCTGTAAATCGAAGAGAATTTCCGGAGTCTGTCTGGCATCGTCAGCACACGGTGGTGCGAGCGCAGCGATTCCGGACCGACGACCATAGAATTCCACCTCTGCCACATTGCAGTATCCACCTTCCGGTCCGATGTACCGTACGTAGCGGTACAACCCTACATCGTCTATACCGATGGATGTAAAAGTTCCCGTTGCAGGCGTGTCAGAGACGGTATACAGCGTGACAGCGTCTGAGAAATTACTCCTGCCGGCTCCCTGGAAACATCCGCCGACCATCCGTTCCGGATGGCTCTGCCTTGGACAAAACCGGATTTCCGTCACCATGGCTTCCCCATCTTTCCCCAGGTCAATGCCTGCCCACGCACCATCAGCAGCCGGGGCATCGAAGAAAGTCGTGATGTCTCCGTCAAACACAGCATCGCGCGTAGAGGTACTGCTGCCTGACCATGAGCCCGAAGTTCCTATGACCTTTCCTGTAAGCCGTTCATAACGTATCAATTCTACTTCAGCGGCGGGTGACAGTTCGCTTTCCGTCTGGTCAACCACGGCACTCACCTGATAGACATAGTGTCCCTCATCCAGATTCTCGTCATCGTAACTGTTTGTCGCCACTTCCGCCGCCAAAGTCCCGTTGCGGTACACTTTGTAACAACGGGCGCCATATACGCCGTCCCATAGCAGGCGGGCAGAGCATCCGCTCATGCAGGTGGCCGTAAGGTTGGCAGGTACGGCAACCACATCGGTCTGCGAAGCATCGGCAACGAACGAGACATGGTCGAACTCCGCACGATATGTTTCGCTGGCGCAAACAATCATCCCCACATATACCGTCTGTGGAAGAACCATTGAAACCGATTGTATGAGATGCCAATCTTCGCCATTGCGGCTCTGATAGGCTGATACCGTTTTCCCCTCGCGCACAATGCGCAGCCATACGGGGGTATGTGTGAAATCATCTCCGTTCTTCCATTGTGTCTGACCGCCTGCTTCCAGACGCGTAACGGCATGCGTATATCGCAATCCCGTTCCACCAAGTGTGATTCCCATCTGCTTTGACCCGCTGTGGAGCGTCCCGCGGAGCATGATGCCGATGGAACCGAATGTCTGGGGCGTGGGCAACATGCGTACGGTGAGGCTGCCGTTGCCCTTGAGGGAGTGATAGACAAAGGCATGCCCCTCATCCGTACGACGGAAACCGTCGCCACCGCCTTCCACGACAAACGTGTTGTCCATGGAATTCGTGTAGAAACCCGTTGTCCATCCGTTGCCGATATCTGCGGTTTTCCATCCGTCGGGAAGTCCTCCACAGATGGGGACACGCACCTTGGCCACTTCGCTCTCGGGGGCTTCGCCCGCAAGATTGCGGAGCACTACCTTATAATAATATGTCTGTCCAGGCTCCACCTGATTGTCAACATATGCCTTCCGGGTATGGAAATCCATGTCCGCGAGGGTGGTAAAGACCACTCCATCTGTAGAACGCAATATGCGGTATCCTCTGGCATCCTCACGATGCGCATCCTTCCACGACAGCCAGACAAATCCCTGACTGGCAACCGCTGTAAGGTCCTCAGCGGCAGCGGGAACTTCTGTCATCAGGGGCGATGCAGCCTCATCAACGGTAAAGAGCACCGTTCCGAAACCAAGGTTTTCCTGGGCTGCCTCCGGACGGGCCAGCCGGGCAAAGGCCGTAAGATGGGGTGCAACAAGGTCCATATCCACATGTTTCTGCTCCTTGTAGTGGTGGTAGACGCTTTCATAGCACAGTCCGTCGGGCCTGAGACGGAAGGCATTGTTATGTACGGAGATATAATACCAGGTCGAGACACCGTCGGACGATGCACAATGAGCGTAGTCCAGGTCTTCATGCCCCATGTTGTAAGTGCAATAGTACTCGAATCCACGAAGCAGGCGATTGTCATCCTCGCCCCAGATGTCCACACCCTGCGACCAAGCCAGCTGGGCCATCTGTGCCAGGTCATTGAGCGTAAGCATCGCATGCACGTTGTCGCGCCCCATCTCTTTTACCTGACCGTTATCGGCTATACTGTTATATACGGAACCGCTGATAGTCCTGCTACGGTAATATCCCAGTCCTTCATCGAAGAGACTTTCATCATCAAGCAGGATACCGGCAGCCAGAATACCGGTGGCAGCGGGAGCGGACCATGAAGTCATGGGATTGTCTGCAGCCTGCGAACGGCAGGCAGGCACCAACACCGTACGTACCATGCCCAGAAAATTTTCGAGGTCTGTACTGTCCCATCCTTCATAGAACGAGCCGTCCTCATAGCGCAGCATCTCTGCAGCAATGCACATGGAACGCGCAGGAAACTGGAACAGTTGCGCATCGGCCGTCCTGACCGTATTTCCCCATGCCGAGAGCAGTTTCACCGCATGGTCAGCATAGCGCTCCTGACCGGTTACGTGCCATTGTATGGCATCCAGCAATGCAGCGTAGGCATCGGCCGAGGCACGTTGTCGCGTACCTTCGCTGCCGCCAATCTCCGCAGAGGGATTGGCCGTTCGCGAACAGTTGCCGAAGTCCGAGGTCTGAAGGTCGTGCCAGGACGAATACCATGGTTCCTCATGAGCCTCAACATGGGTTCTGATACGCTCCATGTCATTTTTTGTGAGAATGCTGCCGGGATGGACAAAGGACCGTTCTGCCATGCAAGGGCCGAAAACAGTCAGCAACAGGCAGACAACGGTGACGATTTTCTGTTTCATGGTTCAATATAGATGATAGATGGCGAAAATGATGTTGACGGTGCAAAGTTACGCCGTCCCCATCGGAAAGGCCTGAAGAATTGTCGCAATTATCCCCTGCGGACTGTCTCACCAACGGAATGATACGATTGCAGCACATGTTTGCGAGACAATTATTTGACACGGAGATGGAGACAGGAAACGCCATCGGGAAAAAGACGAAGTCTACTGCAAACAAAATCCCCATTCATCACTCCACAATAAAACGAGCATTAGCGGATGGAACGTTTCGCTAAGCGAGTGCAGAGACAA
>SFJN01000277.1 GCA_004555055.1 Bacteroidales bacterium
GGAGGAATTACCGGGAACGGTACGAAAGGAACATCCAGCCGGTAATCGGAAGTATGCGCCTGTGCGATGTCAAACCCATGCATTGCAAAATCGTTCTGAATCGGATGGAGGCAACCTATGCAGGCTCCACCATTCGCCAGACCTATATTGCAATGGGCACCATGTTCCGCGCTGCGGTGACGAATGATATGCTCACAAAGCATCCGATGGACGGGGTTCGTTATACGAAACCCGTCCGCGCTGTGGATGACATAAAGTTCTTAACCGTAGAGCAGCAGGAGAAGTTTCTGGAAACCGCAAAACGCTCTCACAATTACAGGCAGTATGTGCTGCTGTTGGAGACCGGGCTGCGCACTTCGGAAATGATTGGCCTTACATGGGATTCCATCGACTGGAAGAAGCGGACGCTGACTGTCAGCAAGACGCTGGAATACCGCCATAGCGAAGGTGTTTGGCGCGCCGGTCCTCCCAAATCGGCAAGCAGCTACCGAACCATTCCCCTGACGAACCGGGCATACGATGTGCTGAAATCCTGCTACGAGGAGCGGCACACCCGGAAGGAATCGGAACTGCTTTCGCAGATTCTGGAATATGTGGATCGCCGCACCGGTCAGACCAGATACCTTTGTATGCGGGATCTGGTGTTTGTCAACTACCGCACCGGCGAGCCGAACAAAAACAGCTCCTATGATACCCACCTGTACAAATTGTGCGATGAAGCGAAAATCAAGCGGTTCTGTATGCACGCTTTGCGGCACACCTACGCAACTCGCGCAATTGAACGCGGGATCATGCCGAAAGTCCTGCAAAGGCTGCTCGGTCATTCGAGCATCAAAACCACCATGGATCGCTATGTCCATGTGACCGATGCCTCCCTTACCAACGCCGTAAAACAGTTTGAACAGAGCACCACTATGGCAAGCTAAAATGGTGCGCTGGCGAAAAATTGGTGCGGAATTGGTGCGGAGCTCACCCCCCGAATCCAAAAAACCATTGCAAATAAAGGAGTTTTGAAATAAATGAAATTAGGTATCGTAGGCCTGCCCAATGTGGGCAAGTCCACCCTCTTCAACGCCATCACCAACGCGGGGGTTCCCGCGGACAACTACGCCTTCTGCACCATCGACCCCAATGTGGGCGTGGTGAGCGTGCCCGATGAGCGGCTTACCTGGTTGGCGGAGCTTCACAACCCCAAGAAGGTGACCCCGGCCGTTATCGAGTTCGTGGACATTGCGGGCCTTGTGAAGGGCGCCAGTAAGGGCGAGGGTCTGGGCAACAAATTCTTAAGCAACATCCGCACCACCGATGCCATTGTCCATGTGGTGCGCTGCTTTGAAGACAGCAACGTCACCCATGTGGAGGGCTCCACCGACCCCCTGCGGGACATCGACATCATCAATCTGGAGCTGGTCATGGCGGACATCGAGATGGTGGAGCGCCGCATTGACAAGGCTCAGAAGGCCATGAAGGGCGGCGACAAGAAGTTCGGCCGTGAAGTGGAGGTCTTCTCCGGTCTGCTGGAACACCTGAACGAAGGGAAGCTGGCCCGGACCTACACCGATGACGCCGAGGAGCTGGCTCTCATCGCCACCTCCGACCTGCTGACTCTGAAAAAGACCATTTATGTTGCCAATATGGCGGAGAACGAGGTAAACGAACCGGAAAATAACCGGCATTATCAGGCGGTCAAGGCTCTGGCCGATGCCGAGGGAAGCCAGTGCCTGCCCATCTGCGCCAAGCTGGAGGCGGACATCGCCGAGCTGGACGACCCGGAGGAAAAGGCCATGTTCATGGAGGAGCTGGGGGTCAAGGAGAGCGGTCTGGACCGGCTGATCAAGGCCAGCTACGCCCTGCTGGGCCTGATTTCCTTCCTCACCGCCGGTTCCGACGAGTGCCGGGCCTGGACCATCAAGAAGGGCACCAAGGCTCCCCAGGCCGCGGGCAAGATTCACACCGACTTTGAGCGGGGCTTCATCCGGGCGGAGGTCATCGCCTTCGAGGACATGAAGGCCTGCGGCACCATGGCCGCCGCCAAGGCCAAGGGGCTTGTGCGCAGCGAGGGCAAGGAGTACGTCATGAAGGACGGGGATATCGTCAACTTCCTGTTCAACGTCTAGGCCGCAGGGCGGCCAGCCAATGCGGGCCGCAGGGCGGCCAACCAATGCGTTACGGACACTGGCGATTGTCGTTACACCATTGGATAAAAAATATGGTATGATTGCCACTGGCAATCATACCTCTATTCATTAAGGTGGCCGAGCGTTAGCGAGGTCGGAAGAGGTTCCTACCATTTCGCCGAAACGTTGAAGAAGGATTTATGCTTT
>SFJN01000278.1 GCA_004555055.1 Bacteroidales bacterium
TTAACCTTAAATCTAATACTATGAAAAACACGATGCAAAAGTACGGTTTTTCTGTCGTATATCAAGGTTTGGGGTAGGAAAAATACAATATTTCAAAGTATGAACCCGTTTTTGGAAACTTGTCTTGACAGAGCGAGAGGCTTTATCCTACCGACCCTTCGAGACTTACTGCCAGGAGTTTCTGCGCTTCAACGGCAAATTCCATAGGAAGTTTGTTGATGACCTCCTTGGCATAGCCTCCGACGATGAGGTTGACGGCGTCTTCTACGGGTATGCCCCGCTGCTGGCAATAGAGAAGCTGGTCCTCGCTGATTTTTGAGGTGGTCGCCTCGTGCTCCACTATGGCATCGGAATTGTGGACATCGATATAGGGGAATGTATGCGCTCCACAAAGGCTTCCGAGCAACAGGCTGTCGCATGAAGAATAGTTACGGGCTCCGGTGGCTCGGGTATTGACCTTCACCAGTCCACGGTAGGAATTTTGGCTGTGCCCGGCCGAAATGCCTTTGGAAATGATGGTGGAACGGGTATTTTTTCCTACATGCACCATCTTGGTGCCCGTGTCAGCTTCCTGATGGTTGTTGGTGACCGCCACGGAATAGAATTCAGCCTGGCTTCCGTCTCCCATGAGCACACAACTGGGATACTTCCAGGTGATGGCACTTCCGGTCTCGACCTGTGTCCACGAAAGGCGGGCATTGCGGCCTCTGAGCTGTCCGCGCTTGGTGACGAGGTTAAGCACACCTCCACGGCCTTCGCTGTCACCCGGATACCAGTTCTGCACCGTGCTGTACTTCACCTCGGCATCTTCGCCGACAACAATCTCTACAATGGCGGCATGAAGCTGGTTCTCATCGCGCATGGGGGCTGTACAACCTTCAAGATAACTGACATAGGCACGGTCGTCACACACGATGAGGGTACGTTCGAACTGTCCCGTACCGCGGGCGTTGATGCGGAAATAGGTGCTGAGCTCCATCGGACAACGCACGCCTTTGGGGATATAGACGAACGAACCGTCGGAGAACACGGCACTGTTCAGGGCTGCGAAGTAGTTGTCGCGATAGGGCACTACACTGCCCAAATACTTACGTACAAGCTCGGGATTTTCGCGAACGGCTTCACTGATACTGCAGAAGATGATGCCTTTTTCCTGAAGACGCTCCTTGAAAGTCGTTTTCACCGAAACGGAGTCCATAACCGCATCGACGGCCACTCCGGCCAACTGCATACGTTCTTCGAGGGGGATGCCGAGTTTGTCGAAGGTCTTCATCAGCTCCGGATCGATTTCATCGGCACTTTTCAGATTCTTTCCCTTTGTAGGGTCAGCATAATAGGAGATGGCCTGATAGTCGATTTCAGGCAAATGGACATGCCCCCACGTCGGTGCAGTCTGCGTCACCCAATAGCGGTAGGCCTTCAGACGGAAATCCAAAAGCCATTCGGGCTCACCCTTTTTCGATGAAATCAGACGGATGACATCTTCATTTAATCCGCAGGGTATGACCTCGGTTTCCACGTCAGTGGTAAATCCGTGTTCGTATTTCTGTTCCGCAAGGGAGCGGATGAGATTTTCGTTTTCTGCCATTTTTCCAAAAGAGGATGAAGAAACGGGGAAATGAAATATGACTGACAGACAGTGTCGCTGTGCCTTGGCACTCAACGCTTCGACACATCCACCCACACGGTATCACCGGCTGTGGCGGGATGGTCGGCAGGAGTGAACTTCTGCGGCTCTTCGGGACTGTTGAGGGCGTAATCCACCAACCGGCTAACGACGCTCTTGACGGGCTCATAAAGGCGACTGTCGGCCACACGGTCCTCGTTGAGGATATGGAGCGCACTCATGGCACTGAGTACACAACTGAGAAGGATGGTGAATTTGAGCAGACTCACTGCTGCACCTGCCATGCTGTTCAGACCGCCGAGATGGATATTCTTAAAAACCTGGGTAAGGACGTTTGCGGCAAGTCCGAGCACAATGGGGGTTACTATCCAAAGGATAAAGAAGGCGGCAATGCTGGTAATCATGTTGCCCTCACTGCCATTTACCGCAAGATAGGACCCGAATGTGGAATAGCAGGTAACCGCGATGAAGAGGCCGACGAAGAAACCTATACTCGAGGCTATCTCCTTGACCAGTCCGTTGCGCCATCCGCTGAAAAGGGCCCATGCGGCAACTATAATTATAAAAATGTCAATCATTGGTTCATAGAGTTGTAGAAAGCCATGCGCGGACAACAGCTTTCAGGGACATACTTCCCGCATTGTAAAGACTGAAAAGCCCGTGGTCCACACCATGTATCGAAAACGGTC
>SFJN01000059.1 GCA_004555055.1 Bacteroidales bacterium
TCCCAATCACCTCAATCCGGATTCGATAATTCATCGCGTGCGGATATCCTTGTTGAATGCAAATTTAGCAGATTTTTCAGATCCCTGCTCACTATCGGTCCCAATCAGCACAATCCGAATTCAACAGTTTCCCCTTTATGGCAACCTTTAATCAATAAATACGGATTTCGCTAATTTCAGACAACTCAGCGAAATCCGTATTCTGTTCATTCGAGATGCAACAAACAATGTAGAGGGGGCGGCCATTATTCTTGTCTACGAAGTCTACTCCAAACAAGGCCCGCCCCCCTAAGAAATCGAATAAAGGGTTATTTCGTCTGCACTTCCACCACATAATCGATGCCCTGCGGCAGTTCGGGCAGTGTAAGCACCACGCCCTCTGAGGTCTTGGTGACGGCTACACGCTTGCCTTCAGGGAAGGTGGTGGCTTTCAGCACACGGCAAGAGAGGGGGAGGTAGAGTTCGCGACGGTTGTAGTCGAGGATATGGACGAAGAGGCGGTCACCACGGCGTGTGGTAGCACCCCACTGCTGCACGGGGATGTCGCCTGCCTGGGTGGCACGGATGGTGGTGCCGTAGGTCTGCATCCACTCGCCCATCTCCTTCAGACGTTGGACCGCGGTGGCAGGAAGGCAACCATTGGGTTGGGGACCGATGTTCATCAGCAGATTGGCACCCTTGCCGGCAGTGTTGACCAGATAGTGAACGAGTTGGCGTGTGGTCTTGTAGTTTTGGTCGACAATCTTATAACCCCACATACCATTCATCGTCTCGCAGGTCTCAAGGGGCAGACGGCTCACTTCGGCAGCCTCATCGACAAATCCCGCCTTGTTCTCTCCGGGAAGATCACGTTCGAAAATCTGGATATCCTCACCAGGATTGGGCGTCATGTGGTGGTTGTTGCCTACAAGGCAGGCGGGCTGGAGACGGTGGATGAGGGCATACTGCTCATCAAGCTGCCAGTCGAAGGGGGTGGCGTCGGAATCGTGGTCCCACCATCCGTCGAACCAAATGGCTCCCACCGGACCGTAGTTCGTCAGAAGTTCCGTCAACTGGGCGTTCATGAAACGGTAATAGCTGGGCCAGTCGGCACGTTTGGGGTCCTTTCCGCATTTCGTACCCGTACGCCCCACAGGGTAGTCCTCGCGCGCCCAATCAAGATGGCTGTAATAGAAATGGAGGCGCACGCCCTGACGATGGCATTCGTCGGCAAGTTCGCGGATGATGTCGCGCTTGAAGGGGGTGGCGTCTACAATATTATAGTCGGACTGTTCGGTATCCCACATCGAAAAACCCTCGTGATGACGGGTGGTGATGGTGATGTATCCGGCACCGGAAGCCTTGATGGCCGATACCCACTCGTGGGCATTGAAGCGCGAGGGATAGAAGCCCGACGCAGCCTTGCTGTATTCGGCATAGGGGATGCCGGCATTCTGCATATACCACTCGCCTTGGGCGAACATGGAATAGAGGCCCCAATGGAGGAAAATGCCGAAACGCATGTCGGAAAATTCCTGACGCGACTGGAGATTTTCGGGAGTGGGCACGTATTCTTGCTGCGCAAGGGCGTCGGAAGCCGGGAGCGCAAACAGAGAAGAGGCGAGCAACAGACGGGTGAAGAGGTTTTTCATATTATACGGGGTGTTCTAAAAATTAGTCTCGTATGATGTGGGTTAAATTTCGATATTCCTAAAGGAATGTTCCGACCTTCCAATGAAAAGGAGGGAAGAGGTTTCAGAACGTCATGGCGAAGGACAGTCCGGGGGCTTGGGCAAGACCATCGTACGTGGGCACCAGCACCACACTGTTTCCGCTATGCTTCCGTCGGCAGAACAGTCTTTCCTCCAATGGCAGCAGCCAATAGGCGGCCTGTGCCGAAAGCACGCCTACACCGGCTCCGGCAAGGACATCGTTACACCAATGTCGGTTGTTGTAGATGCGCATGGCTCCGATGCCGGCTGCCACAACATATGCTGCAGAGCCATAGCCCCAGCCGTATTCAAGACGCACGAGTTCGGCCCCCATAAAGGCGGTGGCGGTGTGTCCGGAGGGGAAGGAGGTCTTGGCGCCCGTGTCGGGACGGGGCTCACGGACAAGGCGCTTGGTTCCCTGACACAGGGCCGTCATAATGGCAAACGCCGTAACACCTGCCATCAGTCGCGAACCGATGCGATGCTCATGCTTCACACCGGGGATAAAACCGAGACCTACATACGCCACGGTGGGGAGATATTGCAGGGTGTTGTCAAAGGTCTTCTTCTCGCGGTCACCACGGGTGTCGACAAGATGAGAACGAATGCCCGCACTGCCCACGGCTATGGCTGCAGCAGGGAAAATAAGTTGCTGAGGACGGAACTGCGTAGAACGACACACGGGAGAAGAAACTTCCAGGGTGTCGGCAACAATGGGAGACGGTTCAAAATCCGATGCCGAAGCCACTGAATTGCAGGTCAACGCCAAAAGGAGCACGGCAAGGAGACGGGAAAGAAACATAAGGTGAGTACTATATATTCGCTGGGCAGACTTTAGGGGGGGTGTTCTATAAACCATATCCGAAAAAAAGTAAAGCGAAAAGGGAACGTAGCGGGCTACGTGACCGATTCAACTTACGATTTAGACCGGAAAGCCCCCCCCTAAGACTGCGAAACGAAAAACATAAACAATCATTCACATTAGCGGTGGGAATTTACAGAAGTCACCTAAACGTCAGAAAGAATTTTCGGCAAAGTTAGTGAAAACCACAGCAAAGGGCAAAAAAAAGGATATAAATATTGTGGCTGTCTGTGCTTTTCTGTAAATTTGCTGCGCATTTGTCTGTCATACAAATTCCAATACGACAGCGTGAACGGATGACGAGGAGGAAAACAGGAAGGACCGTCAACGGCTGAATCTGCCTCACCCAACTTTCCTACGCTCCAGTCTTTCCCTCTTCATCCTGCATAGCAGCACACTACACCGCAACATGACACTTTCCTTACAACATACCTCCGCATTCCGGCACTTCTTGAAATATGCCCTTTTCGCCCTGCTCATTATGCTGGGCGGCACATGCCATGCCCAGGAAAGTACGGAAAAGGACACTGAGATACATCAAGGATTGTCTGACACCGAAAACGTAGAGGAAACGACAGAGATTTCACTTCTCACCTGTGCACCAGGGCACGAAATACACCGTCTATACGGACACTCCGCGCTGCGCATCAGGACACAGGAAAGCGACTGGGCCGTCAACTTCGGATGGTTCAGTTTCAACACGCCGAATTTTGTCATGAAATTCATCCTTGGACTCACAGACTATTCGGCAGCATGGCAGACCATGGGCATTTTCCTCAACGATTTCTGCCGCGAGGAGATGGGGGTGACGGAGCAATGTCTTGACCTGACACCCGCAGAGAGCCGAAAAATCAGAGAGGCCCTTTGGAAAGTGATGGAGGAAGACGGCTACAAGACCTATGACATCCCCATCAGAAGCAGCTACGGACCGAACCTACAGGAACAGATTCTGGGTGCCCAATGGACCTACCGCTACAACTTCCTCTACGACAACTGCACCACCCGCGTGGTGGACGCCATACGTTGGGCTCTGCAATCGGAAGGCGAAGATTTGATTTTTCCCAACCTCAAGAACAGCGGCCAGACGGTTACCCAGCGCCAAATGATTCACGATTTTACAGGACAGAGCCCTTGGTACGAACTGGGGCAGGACCTTATGCTGGGACCGGAAACCGACGAGGTGCACAGTCTCTACAATATGGCATCGACATGGCAGAACTGGATAGAGGGCAAAAAAAGACAGCCGAAGGACGAGGCTCCGAACTTCCTGCCGATGTACGCCCTCCAGATTTTTGAAAACGCCTACATCCGGGATGCCGAAGGCCATATGCGCCCCCTGGTGAAGGAAACGACTAACCTCACCCCCTTCCTGCAACGCAAAGCCGACCACCCCGTCATTCCCCTTACGCCGACGATGGCTGGATGGCTGGTGCTCGCACTGACGGCACTGGTGAGCTTCGGAGAGTGGAAAGCCCGAAAGAATAGTTCGGACGCCAGACTGCAACGGGCATGGCGGATTTGGGGCAACGCCCTCGACATCACACTATGGACCGTCATGGGATGCACGGGAGTGATACTTACCATCCTTACCGGATGGAGCGCACACCCGGCAGTGGACACAAACTGGCTCACATGGCTCTTCTGTCCCGCATTCCTCCTGGCCATCATCTGGCGATGCTGCTCACAGGGCGGCGACAGGACGGTTGCATGCGTTACCCTGGCGGCTGCTACGTTCACCGTCATATGTCGTTTCTGCGGCCTGCAATGGATTCCGGCAGCCGTTCTCCTCTTTGCCGTGGCTACAGCCATACGTGCAGCCATGGCTTTGGCACGGAATGTGCAAACAACGGGGGCACGCCCTGCATGGAAATCGTGGGGGACATGGTGCTTCATCCTTGTTTATGCCGTATTGCAGCTGATTTCGCTCAGAGTGTTTTGACGACACATAATTTTTTTTGCACATCTCCCGTTTCAAGAAAAACATCACAGGTTCTATTTCTATGACCGGTCTCCGTGAGGGAAGTATTCTTCCTCCAGGATTTTTGCCCGGGACAATTCTGACGATGACATCGCCCGGCAATTAATCAGACCGATGTTTATAGCACATATTTTCTATATATAAAAAAGTGTATCACCATCACCTGCTACTCACACTCATCGCCCTGCTGACAACGCTAACCGCTGAAGCCGAAGGGCAGACACAGGCAGCAAACGCCCCGAGGAACGGTGTACCGCGCGTAGTGGTCAACATCTTGATTGACCAACTCCGCAGCGACTACCTCGAAGCTTTTGCCCCCCTCTACGGTCAGGACGGATTCAAGCGTCTCCTAGAGAAAGGGTGTGTGTTCAGTGCAGCAGAATATCCCCTCGCCAATCCCGACCGCGCCTCGGCAGCAGCTACCATTTCCACAGGAACAACGGCGGCAGACCACGGCATCGTAGGGATGTACTGGATGAACCGAGAGACCCTGCGCCCCATGTACTGCGTGGAAGACCGCACCGTACGGGGAAGGGTGACGACCGACCAGTACTCTCCGAAATGGCTCAACGTCAGCACCGTTAGTGATGAACTGAAGGTGGCCACCGACGGCGAGGCAAGGGTTTACAGCATTGCGCCCAACGCCGACGAAGCCATCTTGGCTGCCGGACATGCTGCAGACTACGTCGTATGGATTGACGACCAGACTGGATTTTGGGCTTCCACATCATATTATGGCAATATGCCTTATGGCAATATGCCCGCGTGGGCCGACTACCGCAATTCGCGCCATAGTCTGGAACAGCGGCTGAAGGACCTCGTCTGGAGACCTTCGAGCAACGAGGTCGGAGCCTACTCCTATTTCTTAGCACGCACACCGGAAAAACCCTTCCAGCATGAATTCAATGGAAATCGACGCTACATCTCCTACAAGACTTCCGGACTGGTAAACGAAGAGGTGGCTGCCACCGCTTGCATGGCCATCGAAACCTCGGAACTGGGCGACGATGCCGTCACTGACTACCTCGCCATCACATACGTCAGACTGGACCGCGCCATCGCATCCATCATCAGCAGTATAGAAAAGAAGACGGGCACGGAAGGTGCTCTCGTCACCGTGACATCCACCGGATATACGGAAGAAGGAAGCGCCGATCTTTCGAAATTCAGAATCCCTACCGGTACGTTCGACATGACACGGGCCACCAGCCTGCTCGGTATGTACCTTGTAGCGGTTTACGGACAGGGAAACTACATCGAATCGACCTATGGCACCGAAATATACCTTAACCACAAGGTGCTGGAGGACAAACAGATAAACATATCGGAATGCCAAAGCCGTACACAGGATTTCCTGCTACAGCTTTCGGGCGTCAAGGATGTCTTCACCTCACAACGCCTGCTTCAGGGCGCATGGACTCCGGGAATATCAAGAATGCGCGGGGGATTCAACCCCCAACGTTCCGGCGACGTCAGCATACAGGTGCTACCGGGATGGCGCATCAAGACTACCGACCCGAATGCTCCCGTAAAAATATCGCGAGAGTCGTATGTGGCATTCCCCATCATCTTCTACGGCACAGGGGTCGAGGCTGAGAAGAATCCCGTAGAAGCATCGGTCGACCGCATTGCCCCCACGCTGAGCAAAGCCATGCGCATACGCGCACCGAACGCCTGTACGAAAGCACCTCTAAGATAAAAACGGACAAACACCTCACTTTCACACATCAAGCCGGAACAGGCGAAAAAAATTTTTCATCATTTTCAGAACATGAATTTCAAAAGCATCATATCTACCATTTTCGGCAGCAAGTTCTCCCGCGACATGAAGGAAATACAACCTTGGGTGGAGAAGTGCAAGGCTGCACAGGAAACGCTGAAGGACCTCAGCAATGACGAACTCCGCGCACGGACGCTGAAACTCCGCGAGCAGATACAGGGCTCCGTTACCGAACAGGAAGCGAAAATTGCCGAACTGAAGGAAAAAATCGAAGAAACGCCCATCGAAGACCGCGAGGTGATATTCAACCAGATTGACCGTCTGGAAAAGGATATCCTCGAACGGCTCGACAAAGCCCTTGACGAGGCTCTCCCCGAAGCCTTCGGCATCATGAAGGACACGGCACGGCGATTCACGGAAAACGAAACGCTCGAAGTTACCGCCACAGACTATGACAAGGAACTGGCACTGACCAAGGATTTCGTGGAAATCTCCGAAGACGGCACCAAGGCCATCTACCACAACCATTGGGTGGCGGGAGGCAACGACACGCTGTGGAATATGATCCACTACGACGTCCAGCTCTTCGGCGGAGTGGTGCTCACACAAGGAAAGATTGCCGAAATGGCAACGGGCGAAGGAAAGACGCTGGTGGCCACCTGCCCCGTCTTCCTCCGCGCACTGGCAGGCCGTGGCGTACATGTGGTGACTGTCAACGACTATCTGGCCAAACGTGACTCGGAATGGATGGGTCCCCTCTACCAGTTTCACGGCCTGCGTGTAGACTGCATCGACAAGCACCGCCCCAACAGCGCTAAACGCCGTGCGGCATATGATGCCGACATCACCTTCGGAACCAACAACGAATTCGGTTTCGACTACCTGCGCGACAACATGGCCATGCAACCCCAGGACCTTGTACAGCGCAAGCATTATTATGCCATCGTCGACGAGGTGGACTCCGTACTCATCGACGATGCCCGTACGCCGCTCATCATCAGCGGTCCCGTGTCGAAGGGCGAAGACCAGATGTATGAACAGTACCAGCCCCTGGTTGAGCAGCTCGTCAGCGTGCAGCGCACCTTTGCCACACAACTGTTGGCAGAGGCCAAACGGCTGATTGCCAGCGAAAATGAAAACGACCAGAAAGAGGGCTACCTCCTGCTCTTCCGCTCCTACAAGGCTCTGCCGAAGAACAACGCCCTCATCAAGTTCCTCTCTGAACCCGGTATCAAGTCCGGTATGCTCAAGACAGAGGAATATTACATGGAGAACAACAACAAGCACATGCCGGAGGCCACAAAGCCCCTCTACTTCGTAGTGGACGAGAAGCAGAAATCATGCGACCTCACCGACAAGGGTACGGCATGGCTCTCAGAGAAGGTGAAGAACGCCAACCTCTTCGTGCTCCCCGATATCACCGCACAGCTTTCCAGCCTTGACGCCACTAATATGCCGGAAGAAGAACGGGTGGCCAAGAAGGACGAACTGATGGCAGAATATGCCACCATCAGCGACCGTGTGCACACCCTCCAGCAGCTTCTGAAGGCATACACCATGTTCAACAAGGACGAAGACTACGTCATCATGGACGGACAGGTGAAGATTGTGGATGAGCAGACCGGACGCATCATGGAAGGCCGACGCTGGAGCGACGGCTTGCACCAGGCCGTGGAAGCCAAGGAACACGTCAAGGTGGAGGCTGCCACACAGACCTTCGCCACCATCACCCTGCAGAACTATTTCAGGATGTACCACAAACTGGCAGGCATGACGGGTACCGCCATCACCGAAGCCGGCGAATTCTGGAACATCTATAAACTCGACGTGGTGGAGATTCCTACGAACAAGCCCATCGCCCGTGACGACATGAATGACCGCGTATACCGCACACAGCGCGAAAAGTACAACGCCGTCATCGATGAAATCGAACTGATGCGTACGAGCGGACGTCCCTGTCTTGTAGGTACCACCAGCGTGGACATCAGCGAACTCCTCAGCCGACTGCTGAAAGTGCGCAAGATCAATGACCACAAGGTGCTCAACGCCAAGCTCCACCAGCAGGAAGCCGAAATTGTGGCCCATGCCGGACAGAGCAGTCCCGGAAAGGTCTACGTAGCCACCGACGGTCGCGCCTTCTGCGATAAGGCCACTGCACAGACCTGGCAGAAAGGACTCAACGAAGCCAACAATACCGCCGGAGAAATTCATGAGGAGGAACGCCTCCTCGGTGCCGTCACCATCGCCACGAATATGGCAGGACGCGGTACGGACATCAAGCTCTCGGAAGACGTGCGGAAGGCTGGAGGACTTGCCATCATCGGTACCGAACGCCACGAAAGCCGCCGCGTTGACCGACAGCTCCGCGGACGTGCCGGACGTCAGGGTGACGTAGGTTCCAGCGTGTTCTTCCTCTCGCTCGAGGACAAACTCATGCGACTCTTTGCCAGCGAACGTATCGCCAGCGTCATGGACAAACTCGGATTCAAGGAGGGCGAAATGCTGGAAAGCAAGATGATCAGCAATTCCGTAGAACGTGCCCAGAAGAAGGTGGAAGAGAACAACTTCGGTATGCGCAAACACCTGCTCGAATATGACGACGTCATGAACCAGCAGCGTACCATCATCTACGAAAAGCGCCGCCACGCACTGATGGGCGAACGCATCGGCATGGACATCTCGAACATGATATGGGACCGATGCGTAGAATTCATTGAGAATCTCGAATACGATGCCTGCAAGGAACGCTTCATGGAAATCTTCGCCATGGAATGCCCCTTCACTCACCAGCAGCACCACGATGCCAAACGTGGCACCACAAAGATTGAAGACCTTGAGGAGGAAGCCTTCCAAAAAGCCATGGAGACCTTCCACCGCCGCATCAACACCATTGCAGCCACCGCCAACCCCGTCATCCAGAAACTGGCAGAAGACCCACGCTACGACAAAATCAGCATCCCCATCTCCGACGGAAAGTTCATCTACAACATGAACTTCGCCCTGAAGGAGGCGGCCAGCACCGGATGCAAGAATATCATCAAGGAATTCGAGAAAATGACCCTCCTGCGCAACATTGACGACGCTTGGAAGGAAAACCTCCGACTCCTTGACGAACTGAAGCACTCCGTACGCAACGTAAGCTACGAGCAGAAAGATCCGTTGGTGGTATACAAGATTGAGTCTGTCAAACTCTTCGACCAGATGGTCAACACCATCAACGACCAGGTTGTCGCCACCCTTATGCGTGCCCGCATCCCCGTACAGCAGGAGGGCGGACAGGCCTGATGCCACACACAATTTGAGGAGCGCATCGCTGCCGTATGCCGACCGCGACGGCGGTGATGCCATCCCTTTCGGGAATACCACAAAAAAGGAAAACACACAAACCCACCATTAACCAATAAAATCTTTTTTTATGAAAAAGTACAATTTCAATGCAGGACCCTGCGTGCTGCCCAAAGAAGCAATCGAGTCCACAATCGAGGCTATCCGCGACTTCGACGGAACCGGTATCGGACTTCTCGAAATCTCTCACCGTACCCCCGGATGGGAACGTGTGATGGCAGAGACACGCCAGCTCTGGCGCGAACTGCTGAACATCCCCGAGGAGTACGAAGTGCTCTTCCTCGGTGGCGGTGCCAGCACACAGTTCTTTACCCTGCCTGCCAACCTCCTCAAGAAGAAGGCCGCCTATCTCCAGACCGGTGTATGGGCAAAGAAGGCCGCCAAGGAAGCCAAGAACTTCGGGGAGACCGTAATCGTCGCTTCGTCTGAGGACAAGACCTATACCTATATACCCAAGAATTACGAAATTCCTGCCGATGCTGACTACTTCCACATCACCACCAACAATACCATCTACGGCACGGAAATCAAGTACGACATGGACTGCCCCGTAACCCTCGTGGCCGATATGTCGTCCGACATCATGAGCCGCCCCGTCGACGTGAAGAAGTATGGCGTCATCTACGGCGGTGCACAGAAGAACGTAGGCCCTGCCGGCGTCACCTTCGTCATCATCCGCAAGGACCTCCTCGGACAGATTGGCGACCGCCAGTATATGAATCCGCTCCCCACAATGGTCAACTACAGCACCCACGCTGCTGCAGAAGAACGGAACATCTCCATGTTCAACACTCCTCCCGTACTTCCTATCTTCGTCATGCACGAAACCTTGAAGTGGGTGAAGTCCATCGGTGGTGTTGAAGAGATGCAGCGCCGCAACCAGAAGAAGGCTGAGACCCTCTATGCCGAAATCGACCGCAACAAACTCTTCAGAGGCACTGCCGAAAAGGAGGACCGTTCACTGATGAACGTCTGCTTCGTGATGAACGAAGAATACAAGGAACTTGAGGCCGAGTTCATGGAGTATGCCAAGTCGTGCGGCATGGTAGGCATCAAGGGCCACCGCTCTGTAGGAGGCTTCCGCGCTTCCCTCTACAACGCATGCCCTCAGGAGGCCGTTGACGCCCTCGTCAAGTGCATGCAGGAATTTGAGAAAACACACGCATAATTTCATCGTTAATATATATAAGACACATTCACCCACCCCACAAAGAAAAATCGAAAAGAAATTATGAAAGTTCTCGTTCTTACCGAAAAACCCTTTGCAGCAGCTGCCGTAAACGGCATCCGCGAAATCGTGGAAGGAGCCGGACACGAACTGGCACTCCTTGAATCATATACCGACCGCGCTGCCATGCTCCAGGCTGTCAGCGATGCAGAAGCCCTCATCATCCGCTCGGACAAAATCAATGCTGAAGTGATGGATGCCGCCCCGAAGCTCCGCATCATCGTGCGCGCAGGTGCCGGATTCGACAATGTCGACCTTGAGGCTGCCACTGCACGCCACATCGTCGTGATGAATACTCCCGGACAGAATGCCAACGCGGTGGCCGAACTCTGCTTCGGACTCCTCGTCTTCGCCGCACGCAAGTTCTACACCGGTGCTGCCGGAAGCGAACTTATGGGCAAGCGTCTCGGTATCCTTGCTTTCGGAAACGTGGGCCGCAATGTCAGCCGCATCGCCAAGGGATTCGGAATGGAAGTATGGGCATACGATGCCTTCTGCCCCAAGGAAGCCATCGAGGCTGCCGGCGTACACGCTGCCGCCGACCGCGACGAACTCTTCCGCGAATGCGATGTCATCAGCCTCCACATCCCTGCTACCGCAGAGACCAAGCAGAGCATCAACCACGACCTCTGCGCCACGATGAAGAAGAACGCCATTCTGCTCAACACCGCACGCAAGGAAGTCATTGACGAGGCCGGACTCCTCGCCCTCATGAACGAGCGTACCGACCTGCGCTACATCACCGACATCAAGCCCGACCTTGATGCCGAGTTCGCCGCACAGTGTGCAGGACGCTACTTCGCCACTCCCAAGAAGATGGGTGCACAGACCGCTGAGGCAAACATCAATGCCGGACTTGCTGCTGCACGTCAGATTTGCGACTTCTTCGCTACCGGAAACACCCGTTTCCAGGTAAACAAGTAATGCACCACCGTATGTGATGTAGGCAAGAAAAGCCACAGGCTTCCCCTGAATGCAGACATCCTTACAAAAATATTATTCGGAAGGTAACGGAACCCGTTGCCTTCCGTTTTTTTTGAAAATGCCGAGAAGAGTCTTTGATACAAAGTACGGATGTTTTGCATCAAAAGTGCCGATGTTTTTATTTTCCGAGAAAGGTGTTGCGGTGAACCGTATACCCAATATCCTACGAATCGTTTACAGCCCCTGTCACCTGATTCTTTCTTACTCTTTTGGCTACCTCTTCCGCACATGAATGTTCCTATTTCCCGGTTGTTCAGAAACCACTGCTGCAGTGTTCCGTATGTCATCGGCGTGGCCTCCACCTCATGTGGCGGTTTCCGTTGCCGTCCACATTGCACACTCCGTCCGACAATCAACACGGAAGATTGGAGAATAACATCGGAAAAACGGCACACTCTCCCCTGTTTTGTGCATATATTTTATTAATTTTGCCGTGATTTAGCAAATGTGCTTTCCGAATACGCAGAAAACACAGCGGCAAGCACCCCACCACACATTCCACGAGCAACACACATTTTCTCTACCTTCTGTAGCATAATATATTCGATATGACACCCCCAAGTTTCATCGCCCACATCCAGCAGACTCTTGTCGAGCATTGGAATGCCAGCGCCTTCACTGACTATAAAGGCGACACGCTACGCTACTGCGACGTGGCACGCCGCATTGCCAAGCTCCACATCGGCATGGAAACCGCAGGACTCTGCCCTGGTGATAAGGTGGCTATCTGCGGCCGCAACAGTGCCAACTGGGCCGTAGCCTTCTTCGCCACACTTTCCTATGGATGCATCGTGGTACCCATACAGTGCGAATTCCAACCCGAACAAATACACAATATCGTCAACCACAGCGAATCGCGGTTTCTTTTTGTCGGTGACGGCGTGGCCAAAGACATCGATTTCGAACAGATGCCACACCTCGGAGGCATTGCACACCTGCCGGACCTCACCATCCGCAACACCCGGAGCGAGAAACTCACCTATGTCCACCAGCACCTCAACCAGCTCTTCGGCGAACGCTATCCTGCACGCTTCGACCGCAAGGACGTCGTCTACCGACCCGAAGCCTCGCCCGAAAGCCTTGCCATCATCAACTATACGAGTGGTACTACAGGATTCTCGAAGGGCGTCATGATTCCTTACCGTGCCTTGTGGGGCAATCTCGACTTCACACTCCGCAACTTCGGCCCGCACGTCCACGCCGGCGACCACATCCTCAGCACCCTTCCCATGGCCCACACCTATGGTATGGCCTGCGAAATCATCTTCGGCTTCCTCCATGGCTGTCACATCCACTTCCTTCTGCGGCAGCCCGCTCCCTCGCTGGTGATGTCAGCGGCTGCAGAGATAAAGCCTGCCATATTGCTCGCCGTCCCGATGGTGGTAGAAAAGATTGTACGCAAGCACGTCTATCCTCACCTCGACTCCCACCGCGCACGTTACCTTCTGCAACTTCCCCTCGTCAAGACACGCGTAAAGCAGCGCATCGTGCAGTGGATACGCGACCAGTTCGGCGGACGCATCTATCAAATCATGACCGGAGGCGCACCGATGAATCAGGAAATCGAAGAATTCCTCATGAGTGTGGAATTCCCCATCACCAGCGGATACGGCACCACGGAAACCGCTCCGATGATTACCTACAGCGACTGGAAGGACCACATGCTCGGCTCGTGCGGCACCGTCGTTCCACATATGGAGCTCGCCCTGCAGACGCGCGACGGACGCATCGTCAGGGCTGGTGAAAACGGTTGCCACCGCTACGAAGGCGAGGTCATCGCACGCGGCATGCACGTCATGCTCGGATACTACAAGAACGAGGAGGCCACTCGACAGGCAATCGACAGCGACGGATGGTACCACACCGGTGACCTTGGAAGCTTTTCGCCCGACGGGCATCTTTTCATCAAAGGACGCATCAAGAACATGCTCCTCGGATCGAACGGACAGAACGTTTATCCCGAAGAAATCGAGGACAAACTCAACTCCATGCCTATGGTGGGCGAGTCGCTCGTGCTGCAAAGTGGCGACAGCCTCATCGCCCTCGTCTATCCCGACCCCGACGACGTCAACCGCATCCCGCTTTCTACCGAAGAGGTAAACCTCGTCATGGAGCAGAACCGCCAGGAACTCAACGCCCAGCTGCCCGTATTCTGCCGGCTGAAGGAAATACGCCTCCACGACAGCGAATTCGAAAAGACTGCAAAAAAGAGCATCAAACGCTATCTCTACAAGGCATAAAGCTGAAAGCATGGCTGAAACACTACCGGAACGTCCCTTCAAAGGAAGCAAAGAGGAGCATACAGTTTCGCCAATGCACCAATGACTTTTTCAAGCATCCCCATAATGAGTCTGAAACCAAGGGTATTCCCGGACGTTTCAGGCTCTTTTCTTGTATATGCATTGCGAAAATCCACTTTTTCTTTTGTCGTTTTCGCGCAAATATCTACCTTTGCCGTTGCATTGTCACCTTGATGGTGACACCTCCGAATACAGTACACTTACACCTTAAACACACTCATACTATGCCAAAAGTAAAACCGTTCTGCGGCATCCGTCCGCCGAAAGACCTCGTTGAAAAGGTAGAAAGCCGTCCGTACGACGTGCTCGACAGTGAGGAAGCCCGTGCCGAGGCCGGCAACAACGAAATGTCGCTCTACCACATCATCAAACCCGAAATCAACTTCCCCGAAGGCACCAGCGAATACGACGAGCGCGTTTACGCCAGCGGAGCCGAGCAGTTCCGCAAGTTCCAGGAAAACGGATGGCTCGTACGCGACAAGGAAGAAAACTACTACCTCTATGCCCAGGCCATGAACGACGCCCAGGGCCAGCTGAAGTGGCAGTACGGCATCGTGCTCTGCGCCCATGTGGACGACTACATGAACGGCGTCATCAAGAAGCACGAACTCACCCGCCGCGACAAGGAGGACGACCGCATGCGCCACGTCCGCGAGACGAACGCCAACGTGGAGCCCGTGTTCCTTGCATTCCGCCATAACCCCGTCCTCCTCGACCTCATCGAGCGTGTGGCAGCCACCGAACCTGTCTACGACTTCGTGGCTCCCATCGACGGATTCAGCCACAAGTTCTGGGTCATCAGCGACGCTGCCGACAAGGCCACCATCACCGAGGCTTTCGCCAAGATGGACGCCCTATACATCGCCGACGGTCACCACCGCTCTGCCGCCGCTGCCCGCGTGGGTGCCGAGAAGGCTGCCGGACCCGATGCCGAAAGCAGCTTCTACATGGCTGTATGCTTCCCCGCAGAGCAGCTCACCATCCTCGACTACAACCGCGTGGTGAAGGACCTCAACGGTCTGAGCAGCGAGGAATTCCTGCAGCGCCTGGCCGAAAACTTCGATGTAGAGGACCGTGGCACGGAAATCTGGCATCCTGCCCACGCACACCAGTTTAGCCTCTATCTCGACGGACGGTGGTACAGCCTCGATGCCAAGGCCGGAACCTTCGACCCCAACGACCCCATCGGCGTCCTCGACGTCGACATCAGCAGCCGACTCATCCTTCAGGACATCCTCGAAATCGGTGACCTGCGCTCCAGCCAGCGCATCGACTTCGTGGGCGGACTCCGCGGACTCGGCGAACTCAAGCGCCGCGTCGACTCCGGCGAAATGCGCGCTGCACTGGCACTCTTCCCCGTCAGCATGGACCAGGTGATGAACATTGCCGACACCGGCAACATCATGCCTCCAAAGGCCACATGGTTCGAGCCCAAACTCCGCAGCGGACTCGTCATACACTCGCTCGACTGACTCCCCTGACATATCTGCACCCGGCACCGTGTCCCCCCTCTTTTCCGGGCACCGTGCCGGGTGCTTCCGTAGCCGGCAAAACCATCAATCCCGACATAGACACCACACCATGAAAAACCTGAAAGTCAACCACTATCCCCTACCCCAACTTCCGCTTTCCGAAATCCCCGCATGGCTCGACAGCCTGGAGGAACCGTTCCACGACATCGACACCGTCAACTGGGCAGCATACCCCTACCGCCCCACGGCACGCTTCCGCATCGTGGCCACACCCGAAGGATTCGTCCTGAACTTCTCCGTCAGCGAGGCGAGCGTGGCAGCCGTGGCTGAGGGCGACGGCGGCAAGGTATGGGAAGACAGCTGCGTGGAGTTCTTCTCCTCGCCGGCTGACGACGGCTTCTACTACAACGTGGAATGCAACTGCGTGGGCACCGTGCTCGTGGCAGCGGGCAAGGACCGCAATGCCCGCACGCCGGCTCCTGCCGAAGTGATGCAGCAGATACAACGCTGGGCATCGCTCGGACGCGAAAACTTCAGCGAACGCATCGGACAGACCGACTGGCAGGTGGTGCTCCTCATCCCCTACGGCGTATGGTTCCTGCACGACATCGCCCATGTCGAAGGCCGCACACTGCGTGCCAACTTCTACAAATGCGGCGACAACCTGCAGACACCGCACTTCCTCTCATGGAATGCCATCGACGTGCCGCAGCCCGACTTCCACCGGCCCGACTTCTTCGGCACGCTTCAGTGCTGACACCCTACCCCCCCACCATTCATCAACAGCCTATGAAACACCTTGCTCCCATTGCCGCCACCGCCCTTGCCCTTGCGGCACCTGCCCTCACCGCTGCGGCCGACGAACGCCCCAACATCATCTACATCATGTGCGACGATTTGGGATACGGCGACCTGGCATGCTACGGACAGCGCTACATTGCCACGCCGAACATCGACCGCATGGCTCGCGAAGGCATGCGCTTCACACAGGCCTATGCCGGAAGTCCCGTATCGGCACCTTCCAGGGCGTGCTTCATGACGGGCCAGCACACCGGACATACCCATGTGCGCGGCAACAAGGAGTATTGGTCGGGACGCAACCTCTACGGCAACAACCCCGACTACGCCATCGTCGGACAGGAACCCTACGACGTACGCCACGCCATCCTCCCCGAAATCTTCAAGGACAACGGCTACACCACGGGGATGTTCGGGAAATGGGCGGGAGGATACGAGGGCTCACCCTCGACGCCCGACCTCCGGGGCATCGATGAGTTCTACGGCTACATCTGCCAGTTCCAGGCCCATCTCTACTATCCCAACTTCCTGAATACCTACAGCCGCAGGAACGGCGACACCAGGGTCGGGCGCGAAGTCCTCACCGGCAACATCGGACATCCGATGTACGGCCCGGGCTACGAGGAGCGTACGGAATACTCCGCCGACCTCATTCATCGCCGTGCCCTCGAATGGCTTGACCGCCAGACGCCCGACAAGCCCTTCCTCGGCATCTTCACCTATACCCTACCGCATGCCGAACTGGCACAGCCCGACGATTCGCTCCTGCAACACTACCGCCAGGTATTCACCACTGAAAAGACCTATGCTGGCAGCGAGGGCTCGCGCTACAACCCCACCGACTGCGGACACGCACAGTTTGCAGCCATGATTTCGCGGCTCGACCGGCAGGTGGGCGAAGTACTCGACAAACTCCGCGAACGCGGACTGGACGACAACACCCTCGTCATCTTCACCTCGGACAACGGACCGCACGAGGAAGGCGGAGCCGACCCCGACTTCTTCAACCGACGACAAACCGAGTGCCATCAAACTTGTTTGAATGGCCGAGGTGCGAAGGAGGAAGACAAAGTCAACCGCGACAGACTGCTCCAAGGCAAGAAGCGCAGCACCTACGAAGGCGGCATTCGCATTCCATTCATTGCATGGTGGCCCGGGAAGGTGGCACCTCAGACGGTGAATCCCCACCAACTGGCGTTCTACGACATCCTGCCCACCTTCTGCGAGGTGGCGGGAATCAAGGATTTCGACACCCGATACGTGAATCCCGGACTCCCCGGTGACGGTTTCGACGGCATCTCCTTTGCACCTACGCTCCTCGGAAAGGCCGGACAGCGGGAGCACGGATTCCTCTACTGGGAATTCCACGAAACAGACATGATGGCCGTGCGCATGGGCGACTGGAAACTGGTGGTGAAGAAGGGCAAATGCCGGCTCTATGACCTCGCCACCGACATCCACGAGGACCACGATGTGGCGATGCAGCATCCCGACATCGTGGCACAGATGAAGGACATCATCCGCCGCGAACATGTGGAGAGCGAAATCTTCAAGGTGACGTTGCCCGAATAACAGTTGGATTTCATCCTTCGTTTCCCCGCGGTTCCGCCCTACCCCGGAATTCACAGCGAACCGCTCCAAAACACTCCGGCATCCGGAAATTAAAAACATCGGACTTCTTTGTATAAAACATCCGTACTTTTAAGGCAAAACCTCCGTACTTTTGCCCAAAGAAGTCCGATGTTTTGGGATTCCCGTCCTCCTTCGTGTAGAAGACGTTTCGACATTCTTCCTCCCTCCCATAAAAAAAGTTTTCTGAAAATCTCCTACATTTCCTACACCCGGGATGGGAAACCCCAATAAAACCTTGTAATTTCGGGTGTAGGATGGGGTGTAGGATTTCGCCTTGGGGTAGGAAAATCCTACACCTCCCGCCCTTTTCTT
>SFJN01000279.1 GCA_004555055.1 Bacteroidales bacterium
GGCTGGTAACCTTGCCTTTGCTTGTTCTCCTGTTTGTTTTCCTGTGCGTTCTGCTGCACGTTTTCCTGTTGTTTCTGTTCCATGTTTTCTTGTTTTTGGGGTTCTACATTGTTTGTCTGATTCTGTTCCTGCTTCTGCTCTTCCTGCGCCTTCTGCTCCTGCGCCACCTGTTTTTCGTAGGCAGAAGTGTCCACCTTGTGGGGCGCGAGCAGGTCGGCGTTGGTCACGGGGTCTTTCAACAGCTCCTTCATCACGCCGAGCAGGTTCTCCGCCTGGTCTGCCGCAATACGGTAGAAACCGAATCGGCTGGGTTCCTTGCACTGCCGGAAGAAATTGCGGAAGAAGTTGTCGAGCACGTCGCCGTTCTTGTCAAACTGCAGAAAATCCTGTGCGTTCTCCATCTTTGGCGGTGTGCGTCTGGGGGTGCCGTCCGCCTGTAATCCGGCCACCACGCTGATTTCGCCCGTCTTTTCATCACGGACTATCAGCACGTCTTTTTCGTTTTTTTTCTTTGCCATCTTGATTGACTTTTAATTGTGAAACATTGATTGTTATCGGATGCGGGCCTTGTAGTCCGCCATCTTCTCTTTCTGGAAACAGTCGATATGCTCCGAGAGGAACTTCTCCACGTCCGACTCCTTGTAGTAGGTCTTCTGCCGGAGCATGAGATAGGGCAGGATGCCTAACGTGCGGTAGCGTTGCAGCGACCGCTTGCTCACCTGCAGCATCAAGCAGAGGTCCTGGTTGTCGTAGAGGCGTTCGCCGTTGTACAGCTTGCACTCCGTACCTTCCTCCTGACCTGCCGCCTGTCGCTGGCTGCGGTATAGCAGATCGTCGAGTATCTTCTCGTGTCTGTCGAGCCGCTCCATGAGGAGGTGGAACAGCCGCTCTATCTTGTACGTATCCATTTTCTTGCTGTTTTATGTTTTCTTGCCAGTCCTTACCATATACTGTCTGTGCAGCTCACCGATGCGCTCTGCGTTGCCGCTCATGGAGCATTCCTTCATCATGCGCTCCACATCCGTGAGGCGGTAGCGGCAGGTACGCCCCATCAGCGAGAAGGGGATGCGCCCCTCGTCACGATAGCGTTGCAGGGTGCGCAGGCTGATACCGAGCAGGGCGGTCACCTCCTTGCTGTTCAACCACCGTTCCTGTGGTTGAACGGTCTGTCTGTCCTCATACCTGCGGATGTGCTCCGCTATCTTCTCAATGTGCCCGACCAGTTCCTGAAAGGCGGCACTTTCCATCATTATTACGTTCATAATCAATACTATTTTTCTTGTTTCTGCTGCAAAATTACAGGGTATGGAAAGGGTGAACTTATGACTCATAGATGACTCATAGAAGATTTTCTTGCAATTGGCTTTGGATGGCTCAACCATCGGTTCCACATGTTGCCACCTGCACTGGAAATGAGTGGTGTTAGAAGGTTGCGGCGTAACTTTGCACCGATAATCACAGCAACACTCAGAATCATGGAAGTAGTAATCATTGAAAGAAAGGCGTTCGAAGCACTGATGGCGGATGTCTCGTCGCTGACGGAGAAGGTGAACCGTCTGTGCGGTCGTGAGAGCGACAGGCGCATGGCGAAGTGGATGGACAACGAGGAGGTGTGCAGGCTGCTGCGCCTCAGTCCGAGAACCTTGCAAACAATGCGGGACAAGGGATTGATTGCCTGCTCGCAGATTGGCAAGAAGTTTTATTACCGCAGGGAGGACGTGAAAAGCCTCGTCACTCATAGTAAGGAGGGCTATCTATGAAGCAGGAGATTCTCACGCTGGAGCAAGGGCAGGTGGCGGAGATGCTCCTCTCGCTGAAAAGCTGCCATCGCAGGATAAACCGCTTCCTGCAGGGCTATACCCCTCCGCTGAACGGTGACCGTTACCTGACGGACAAGGAGGTGGCGGAAGCATTGAAGGTGAGCCGCCGCACCTTGCAGAACTTGCGCAACAACCGTGTGCTGCCGTTCATCCTGCTTGGCGGTAAGGCTCTCTATCGGGAGTATGACATACAGCGGTTGCTGGAGGCTAACTACCGAAAGGCGGATGTATAGCATGTATGGGGACGAAAAAGACGGACGGGCAACCCTGATGATAGGATTGTCCGTCCGTCTTTTCGTTTGTGATGTCTGACAGCCCTTTCAGTTATTCCCGAAAGTCCACAGGGGAATGATGATAGCCTGGCGTGTTTCTCTTTCCCTTTCTTTGGTCACTGTCTCTTTCAGCCACTTGCGGAAGGCGTGGGCATAGAAGGTGTTAGTCCGATAGGCCAAGGCGACGATGATGTCCCAGTGGTAGATGTCCACGGAACAGC
>SFJN01000060.1 GCA_004555055.1 Bacteroidales bacterium
CTATCCTACACCCTATCCTACACCCGAAAATGCCTGCAAATACAGGATGTTGGGGGTATGGGTGTAGGAAATGTAGGTTTTTATTCAAAAACTTTTTTTGTGGAGAGAGGAAGAGAGAAGGAACACATCGCCCTGGAAGTTACAAAACATCGGACTTCTTTGGGCAAAAGTACGGATGTTTTGCATCGAAAGTACGGATGTTTGCCTCAAAGAAGTCCGATGTTTTTGTTTTCCGAAAGGGAAGTGGACAGAGAGTCCCTATTTTGGAAGAAGAAAACACACCCTCAATGGAGGGCGTTGAATACGGAAAAACAGGAACTGGTAATGTTGCACCCGACAGGTACCCATTATGTCCTGGATGCTCAACCCAGGGTATAGGTCTCGACGCAGGAGAAGCGACCCTCTCCGAGGGGACGGATGTCAACCCACTTGTTGGTAGCGGGGAAAAGCACGGTCTCGCCGGCCTTCAGCGTGGTGGTGTTTCCTTCTGAATCGGTCAGTTCGGCCTGCCCCTCATAGCAAATGAGGATGGCGAAGGAGTCGACATCGGCATAGTCGGCACGGAGAGGTTGGGTGAGATGGTAGACCGAGGTGGTGAACTGCGGACAGCTCTCGAGCTGCACACGGCAGTTTTCACGGTCTTCGTAGTGGGTACGATAGTCGGCCCTGCTCTTGAAGTTAAGCGCTTCGCGAGCCTCGGCGGTGTGAAGCTGGCGCAGGTTGCCCTGTGCATCGCGGCGGTTGAAGTCGTAGACACGGTAGGTGAGGTCGGAGCTCTGCTGCACCTCGATGATGAGGTTGCCCTTGCCGATGCTGTGAATCTGTCCTGCGGGGATGAAGAAGCAGTCGCCCACCTTGGTCTCATAGCGTGCCATCACGTCCTCCAGACGGTTTTCGGCCATCACCTTGTCGTATTCCTCCACGGTAAGGTCGCGGTTGAAACCGCTGTACAGTGTTGCTCCGGGATGCGCACCGACAAGATACCACATCTCGGTCTTGCCGAAGGGTTTGCCTGCCACGCGCTGTGCCATGGCATCGTCGGGATGCACCTGGATGCTGAGGGCATCGTCGGCAGAAATGAACTTGATGAGGAGTGGGAAATTCGTGCCGTTGACCTCGAAGTTCTTCTTGCCAACGAAATCGGCACCGAATTTTTCGATGAGCTGACGGAGGGTCCATCCGTCATATTCACCACCGACCACGGGGGTTTCGTCACCGGGAACACCGCTGACTTCCCAACTTTCGCCGATGGTATCCACGCCCTCGATGTGCTTGAGGGCTACAATGTCCTTGCCGCCCCAAAGGGGAGACTTCATGACTTCCTTGAACTTGAACATGGTATAATGGTTTTTAGGTAATTTCAAATAATATATTATATAGCGTCACCTCGTTGGGGACCTGCCCCCGCAAAACCCACCATTTCCCACATCGTTTTATGGGAAAACGAAAAAGGAGAAAGGGAAGGGATTACTCTTCGTCATCGTCGAAGTCGAAGGCATCGTCAAAGAAGAGCGGGGTCTGTTCGGCATAGTCGTCGATGGCACGACGGTCCTTCTTGGTAGGACGTCCGGTGCCTCGGGCACGATCCACAAAACCGCTGATGCGCGACATCTCAAGGATTTCGTACTGCTCGGGAGGCGTGACATTTTCGAGGATGTCGGGCAGGAGTTTCGCACCTACACGCTTCTCGATGGTCTGGATGACACGGAAGGAATAGGTAACGGGAGGCTTGCGCACCCCCACGGTATCACCGGCCTTCACTGTCCGCGAGGGCTTCACCTGAGTCCCGTTGATGGTGATGCGCCCGTTTTTGCAGGCATCGGTAGCAAGCGTCCGCGTCTTGTAGATGCGTGCCGCCCACAACCATTTGTCGATTCTGGCTTCTGTCTGTGCCATATTTTGTATTTTTCTTGAGGAAATTCTGCACGGACGCCTACTGAAAAATGCTGACTTTCGGGCAAAGATTTTCCACAAATAAAGCAAAAGTTTCCGAAAAGAGAAAGGGAAGAATCTGGCAGAGAGACCGCTATTCCACGATGATTCTTCCACAGATTGGCACACCGGCATCAGCCCCCCACACCCTCAGAGCGTGCTGTATTCGCGGCTGTAACGCAGGCACTGCTCGTCGAAAGCCTCGGTATAGGAAACCGTGACATCGGTAACCTCTCCCGCAGCATTGCGGACGGCATGATACTGGGGATTGATGAATCCCTTGTACGGACGGAGGTCAAGACGGGCGTAACGCTCCAGCACCTCGGCATGGAGGGCATCGTCGACGGAAACGCCATAGGTTTCCACCAACATGCGTGCAGCCTCATAGTCGCCTTCGCTGCGGATGCGCTGTACCTCGGCAAGCAACGTGCCGAAAAGACGTTGCAGACCGGCATAGTCGTTGACGCGGAGGAAGGTCTTTCCGTCGACACTGACAATCTCCGCCTCGCCATGGACGGCATGCTCCAGGACCCAACGGGCAATGAGGGCGCGGTTGCGCATATGGGCTTCTTCGATGGTGGCGCCACGGGCGATGCGCACAAGCTGGGTAATGGCGCCATTCAGCAAGTAGGTGTAATACTGGCTCTTATAGGCTTCGGCATCGGGAAGAAGCCCCAGTTCCACTAACTTTTCGGAAGCCATATAGTAGAGTGCGAAGAGGTCGGCACGGGCTTCTTCGATGGTGGAGGCATGGGCCTTGAGGGCATCGGCACTGACACCGGGCAGCAACTGTCCGGAACCATGGCCGAGACACTCGTGGAGGTCGGTATGGAGGTCGTCACCGACAGGACCGTAAGTACGGATGAGCTGGCGGGTGGGCTCGTCGATGACAAACTCTCCGAGCATCCCGCTTCCCTGCGATGCACGGTTGTAGGCTTCGGTGAAATTGCCGATGGTGACGCTCTTCGACCCGTGGTCGCGACGCACCCAGTCGCTGTTGGGAAGGTTGATGCCGATGGCAGTGGACGGATACAGGTCGCCGGCGATGATGGCACCTTGGATGACCTTTGCGCTGATGCCGCGGCAGACGGCCTTGCGGAAACGGGCATCTATGGGACTGTGGTCCTCGAACCACTGTGCATGGTCGGCAAGTATACGGGTACGGCGGGTGGCTGTCTCGTCGCGGAAGTTGACGATGCTTTCCCAACTGGCCTTGTAGCCGAGGGGGTCGCCGTAGGTTTCGATGAAGCCGTTGACGAAGTCCACCTGACTCTCCGTGTCTTCGAGCCAGGCGATGGAATATTCGTCGAAGGTAACGAGCGACCCCGTCCGGTAGAATTCGATGAGGAGACGAATGACGCGCTGCTGTCCCTCATGCTCGGCATAGGGCAGGGCGTCTTCAAGATGACGGATAATCCGGCTGATGGCGGTACCGTAAAGTCCATCGGCACAGGCCACATTTTCGTGGAGCGTACCGTCTTCGGCACGTTCCAGACGGCTGTTCAGCCCAATCTGCGGCGGACATTCCGGAGGAGTGGTGAGAGCGGCGCGCTGACGGGCATAGAAATCTTCGGCTTCACGCTGCGTGATGCCGTCCGCATAATAGTTGCTTGAGGAGGTAAGTAGCAGGTCTTCCCCGTCGCGCTGGTTGCAGCGGCAACGTCCGGCATCGGCATCGAAGATGTAATCGAGCAGGGCTTCGTCGCAAGGAATGCCGTAACGGCGGAAAGCTGCAGACATCCATTCGCGGGTACATTCCGGCAGAAACTTCGTACAGGCATAGTGATGATGCGGTCCGTGAGAGAACCAGAAACGCTTCATGTATACGGCAAAGGCCTGTCGCTGGCGGAGTTCTTCGTCAGAAAGTGCGGCAAGACCATCGGCCTTCAAGGCGGTATAGAGAGCCTCGAGCAGATGGCGCAAGGCAAGGTTCAGCGCACCGTTCTGGTCGTAGAGGATGTCGCGGCCTGCCAATGCAGCCTGCGAGAGATGGTATATAAGGGTCTTCTGCCGGAGGCTGAGCGCTTCGAAGCCCTCTACTCGGTAACGCAGAAGTTGGATATCGGCAAATTTTTCGTCGCTATAGGAAAATTCTTTCATAAGGAGTTGTGCAATCTGAGGTTCCAAAGGCGCGGTTCCGTCGTTGAGGATGACGGTGTGCGAACGTGTCTGGCGTTCTTCGTCATCCATCTGCATATCTATCCATCGCTGGGCCGTCGCGCGGTCGCAACCGTCGCGCTGGCAGATACGTCGCAAACGCTCTTCAAGGGGACAGGAAACGCAGACAATGCGGTCGACAAGCCGGTGGAAACCGCTCTCGAAAAGGATGGCGCACTCCATCCATTCCTTGCCGCTACGGATAAAATCGCGCGCCACGCGGGGATGTACTATGGCATTGACGCTTGCCACAGCCTGAGGACCGCGCTGCATATAAGCCCTGAGCACGGGCTTATTGAGCATCAATACTTGGGAAGACGCGGCATCGGCGGTCAAGGAAACGTCAGCGGGCAGGTATATATCGGGCCCTACAAGCGCCTTCAACTCAGCCTGCACCTCGGCATCATGGGTCATGATACGCCGAGCCTCGGCATCGCAATTGTATATCTCGATGCCCTTTGCTGCAAGCATCCGGCATATATGGCTTTTTCCAGCGCCAATGCCGCCGATAATGGCCGTCTTCATAATGGAATGGCTGTATTACTGCGGAGCAAACCCAAGAAGGGAGGGCTATTCTCCGGTTTCTTCAATGATGTACTCCACCTCCCCGGGTTTGATGCGGGCATGCTGCACCCCATAAGGGAGCGACTTGAGCTTGAGGTCGATACGGTTGTCGTTGTCCTCGAGCAGGTCTTCATAGTTCACCACGATGGTGAACGACTCATCGGTAATGCGCTTGTACTGGCTGGTACCGACGAGGAAGGTGACATCCACATTGGCAGGGAAGGTGCGCAGGGATTTTCCGGCAGGGAAATTGACGCCACGTACCGGCACGCTCACCGTCTTCTCCACCATGCGGTCGGCATAAACGGTCAGTTTCGCCCGTGAAGGAATAAACTTGGCCCCCCTGACCTTCTGGAAATCCACTTGCATGACGGTGGTGTCGGTCAGGTTGTCACAAGCCACAGGCACCAGATAGGCACCCGTAATGGTGTCGAGAATGTGTTTCGAAGCATAGACCTGCACGCGACGCGGCGTAAGCTCCGATGCTATGATATGGTATAACGAATCGGCAGTGACACTTCCCTGGAATATCACGTTCACCCACTTCGACTGCCCGTAATTGTAATAAAAATCAACGGTGTCCGGACGGCACGAGACCACCTCCGTAGAGGTCTGCAACGATGCCAATAGCGGCTTTATCAGACTTGGGGTCAGCAGACGTACGTGCCCCGAGGGAGTGGCCACGTTATTCCAATCGATGGTTACGCTGAATTTCTTCCGGTACTTGTAGTTGAGCAGGGTAAACACCTCGTCCTTCAGCTTGAGCGACAGCTTGCGGGGAGGTTCCGTGGTAACCACCACATTGTCAGGAACACCCACCAGCCGCACCTCCACCTCGAACTCTTCTTCGCGGACCTCCTTACCGGCAGTGAAAATCCAGAATACGGAAGAAAGGAGGAGAAAAAAAAGAAACACGAGCAACTGCCTGTTCCATATCCGGGACAGGTAGCCGCTCGTGCGGGAAAAAATATGTTTCAGACGATTCATTATGGGCGGGAATTGCAACCGTTATGTATCGGCATTCTCATACGGGGGAAGCCGCACTGTGCGGCATCCACCCTGAAAAAGTATGGACAGGCTTATGCCTGCTGGCCTGCAGGAGTGCCTACAGGAACGATAGCGCTCTTCTCGAACGTAAGGTCCACACCCGTAGCAACCTTGAGCACGATGGTGTTGTTGGCAATGGACTTGATGGTGCCGTGCAGACCACCGATAGTAACCACTTCCTGACCTACAGTAAGTGAATTGCGGAATTTCTGGATCTCCTTCTGCTTCTTCTGCTGGGGACGAATCATGAAGAAGTAGACAATGACGAAAAGTACCACCATCATCAGAATGGTGGGAAGCATGCTCTGCTGGCCATTGGCGGACTGGAGAAGCGTAATCATAGGATTTTGATTGTTTTGAATATTAAAAAAAGATGTGTGTTAGTGTACGGATACTGAATAAAACCACTTGATTTTCAGCCGATAAGGACGTCATCTGTCCAAGTTGCACAACCATCCACTGCCGACGTTACCATACGGCAATGGAATATGCTTTGGCACTCAAGGGCACACTCATATAATATATACGCAGCAAAAGAACTGCATATATACGCATAATTATATACGCATAAGAAGGAGAGGCGTCAGCATGCCAAGTATTGAACCTGGAATACCCATGGGGATTATTTGCGTATTACGCCATCCTCCTGCAACTTGCGTGTAATGCTGTTAAGCATCCCATTGACATACTTGTAGGAGTTCGGGGTCGAATAAACCTTGGCTATGTCGATATACTCGCTGAAGGTGACGTTGAGGGGGATGGAAGGGAAGGCGATGATTTCGGCAATGGCAATCTGCATGATGATGATATCCATAAATGCCATACGCGAAATATCCCAGTTACGGCTGGAATGTTTCATCATCTCGCGTATTTCATCACAGTGTTCAATGGTGGTGATGAAGAGTGTACGCGCAAACTCATGGTCTTCCTTTATATTGTATGCCGGAAGCAGCGGCTGAGCGGCACCGTTTTCAGGGTCGAAACGCTTGATGGTCTTGAGGACAAAACTGTCAATGATTTCCTTGTCATCGTTCCAATAGAGCGAGACATCTTCCAATACAGGAGCGAAACCATCGTTGTTGACCACAAGTTTCTTATAGAGCTTACGAACCAGTTCCCGGTCGTCCTCATAGTCACGATGAGTGCGGTCAGCATAGTCACAGAAGACCTCATCATCGGTCCATCGCGTATAGAGGCGCTTCACGAAACCTTCCTCATTGGTCCATCTGAACTTCTGTTTTCCTTCCCATTCCAGCAAGGCGGTGTTTTCCGCAAGTTGCTTCAGGAAGCGGTTCTCCGCAACAAGCACATCGGTCTCCGCAGGGCGCAGGCCGGAACGTGTACGGACTTCCACCTTGTACTGTGCCAGACGTTGAATCTCGACAAGAAAGGCAAGAAGCGTGTGATAGAGGTCGTAAGATTTGTTGAGGCTGTAGTCAAGTTCCGTCAAGGCCACCTCTGTAGCCTTGCCCTCGTTGTGATAGTAGGCATAGACAAGCTGCACTACTTTGAGACGGATTAAAGCTCTATTGATCATAATAGCGTCTGTTGGTTCCCCATCGGGAATAAATAAGGTGTTTTTGCAAAAACGATATCTGCCGCAAAGTTACAAAAATCCGACGATGACTACAAAACTTTGCGCTTTTTTTTGTCATTTCGAATATACATCATATTAAAATACAGAGTCAGGATGAAAAATAAGCGTCTAAAAATTTGCATGCTCCTCAAAATCATTGTTCCTTTGCACCGATAAGACTACGGCATTTCACGACAGAAAAACTCGAAAGCAGAGTCTGATTAACATACCCCAAACGTCAAGGTCCTACCGCGACCTTCCCTATTTTCCACATTAAAACACTATGCAAGACAAAAAGACAAACCGCACATGGGTCCCCGAGGCCATGCTCTACAGCAAGACCATCAAGGCCGGACGCCGCGTGTACTATATTGATGTCAAGCAGGACAGCAAAGACGAATACTATCTCTCCATCACCGAGAGCAAGCGTACCCAGGAAGGCAGCGAAACTTCCGCACCCGTTTTTGAGAAACACAAGATTTTCCTCTATCGCGAAGACATCGTCGCTTTCCTCGATGCTTTCACCGATGCCGCTCAATACATCAGCAACCGCAAGCCGCTGACACCGCACGAATACCGCAAAGACAGCGAAGCGACAGACGAAAATGCCAAAACCGGCGTCAACGGAGATTTTGATGTGGAATTTTAAGCCTCGGGCTTGAATATTCACACACCTCTTCGTAACTTTGCGCCCGATTTGCAATCTATTAGGGCAAATGCCATGCCTTTGCCCGACGTGTGATGGCGAATTAAGCCGGTTCGCCCCGGAAATTTATTGAACTTCTCTAAACGGGGCGACAGAAAACATCCACTTAATTTAGAGTAACACATCTAAAAAAATGAAAACCATTTCCATCAGCGGTAAACTCCGCAGCGATCTTGGCAAGAAGGCTTCCAAGATGTATCGCGCACAGGGTCTCGTTCCCTGCGTAATGTACGGCGAACAGAAGGACGAGCAGGGCAACCCCGTTGCCACCCACTTCCTCGTTTCTGACAAGGAAATCGACAAGTGCGTCTACACTCCCAACATCTACCTCGTTAAGGTTACCATCGACGGTGTAGAACACAAGGCTGTAATGCGCGAAATCCAGTTCCACCCTGTAAAGGACAACGTGCTCCACGTTGACTTCTACGAGGTTACCGACGAAAAGCCCATCGTTATGGGTGTTCCCGTTGCTCCCCAGGGCCTCGCAGCCGGTGTACGTGCCGGTGGTAAGCTGGTGACCATGGTCCGCAAGCTCAATGTTCGCGCTCCCTATGCCGCCATCCCCGAAAAGCTCTTCATCGATGTCACCAACCTCGAGCTCGGCAAGAGCATCAAGTGCGGCGAACTTTCCTTCGAGGGCCTCGAACTCGTTACTCCCAAGGAGGTTGTCGTTGTCAGCGTTCAGATGACACGTGCCGCCCGTGGTGCCGCTGCTGCCGCTGCCGCAGGAAAGTAATGGATTCTGGCAGTGCAACACTGTCCGAATATTGAATAAGATACAAGTGCCAACGTGTCCTCTCCAACTCATACCGGAGACCTGCACGTTGGCACTTTTTCTGTTTTCCATAGCACCGGAGGATGCGGCACCACTGCCTACGGACCGCAACCCCCAGAAAGGTTCACTACAAAACCTTGCATATGACATCCCCTCTCACCGCTCTGAAAAAATGGCTGAAACGCATGTTCACACACCGCGAAGAAGCCGTAAAAAACACAAACGAACCAATGTTTCTGATTGTAGGATTGGGAAATATCGGCGCCGAATACGCCGACACACGCCACAACATGGGATTCAAGGTGGTCGACAAACTCGCTGCAGATGCAGGAGCATCCTGGGAAGACCGTAGATACGGATTCGTCACCACCATCCGCGTCAAGAACCAGCAGCTCCTGTTGCTCAAGCCATCCACCTATATGAACCTGTCGGGAAATGCCGTACGCTATTGGATGAAGGAGAAGAAGATTGACATCAGTCAGCTCCTCGTCATCAGCGACGACCTGGCACTTCCCTTCGGCACGCTCCGTATGAAGCCCTCCGGGAGCGAAGGCGGTCACAACGGATTGCGGCACATCACGCAGATTCTCGGCACACAAAAATATGCTCGCCTCCGTTTCGGCATCGGCAACGACTTTGCACGCGGTGCGCAGGTGGACTTCGTCTTGGGAGGTTTCACCCCCGAAGAGCAGGAAAAGATGGACGAACGCCTGGCCACCGCCGCAGACTTCGTCCGCAGTTTCGCCCTTGAAGGCATGCAACGGGCCATGAACAAATACAACGGCAAATAAGTCCCCCGGAAGGCAAACCGTCCACACTCCCCCTTCCTCCATACCACTGCGACAACCCCCTCACATGAAATCAAACCACTTCCTTATACGTCTTTTCTACCTGCTGATGTCGACCTTCCTCATCGGCCGTATCATCTTCATGCTCTATAACATCGCCTTTTGCGACTACAGTGCATGGGATGTGGTACGGGCATGGTGGAACGGGCTGACCCAGGACATCGTGGTCACCAGTGCGGCCCTTGCGCTACCCGCACTCCTCTCGCTCTTCCCCATCGTCCATCTCCGGCGATGGCTGGCACCCTACTACTTTGTTATGTCTGCAGCGGTTGTCGTCCTGATCACCGCCGACACGGTGATGTACGAATACTGGCATTTCAAGCTCAACGCCGTCATCCTTTCCTATGCGGCCTATCCCGAAGGAGCCTCAAGCAGCGTATCGCCCTACTATCTCATCAGCCGCATCGGATGTGCCGTAGCAGGGACACTGGCCCTTACCGCACTCTCCCTGCGACTGACACCCGGACATACGGCAAACAGAGAACGGGTGAAGGGACCGTCCGGACGACATGCCATCGACTGGCAGACACCCGCCATCGTTGTCTTCGCCTTCATCCTGATGGCATCAACGGTAAATGCCGGAACGGCCTATTGGAACCAGCGGCTGTTTCTGAACCATTCTGCCGCAAACCCCGTCTTCGCTTTCTTCTCGTCCTTCCACACACGTCCCTACCACGACCGCTACATCAGCATGAACGAGGAAGAATGCCGCAACACCTTCAACGGACTTTACGACGTCAAAGGCGCAAATACCGACACCCTGCTCTGCAACACCCGCCCCAACGTGATGGTGGTGCTCCTCGAAAGTTTCGGAAGTCCCTTCGTCAAATCACTCGGAGGCGCACCGGTCGACGCCCGTCTCGAGGAATTGATTCCCGAAGGCATCTATTGGGAGAACTATTACAGCAGTTCCTTCCGCACCGACCGCGCCGTCGTCAGCACCTTCTCGGGATGGATTTCATACCCGGACCTCGGACTGATGACGCACCCTGAGATTCACGACAGTCTGCCTTCCCTGGCACGGAGTCTGAAAAACGCCGGATACTGTGCCAAATACCTCTACCATGGTCCCATGACCAACATGGGAAGCGGAGATTTTGCCCGGGACATGGGATTTAAGACCTACACCCAGCACGAGTTTCCCGACGTACCCCTCGACTGTTCGTGGGGCGCCCACGACCGGGTTTCGGCCATCGAGGCTGCCACACTCATGGCTTCGCCCTCAGAGACGCCGAAATTCATCGTATGGCAGACCATCTCAAGCCACGAACCTTGGGATGTCCCCGAAAAACGTTTCGACGACCCCGTTCAGAATGCCTTTGCCTACACCGATGCTGCACTGGGCGACTTGGTGGACAGCCTGAAACGCAGCGACGTATGGAACGACCTTCTCCTAATCGTCATCCCCGACCATGGCTACCTTTACGGCCAGTCGTACGAGGACGAGGGCTACTTCCACGCCCCCATGCTGTGGCTGGGCGGTGCCGTCAAAGCCCCACGACGTATGGATGTATTGATTAACCAGAGCGACATTGCCGCCACCCTGCTGGCACAGATGGAAATTCCCCATGCCGAATTCAAATGGAGCCGCAACGTGCTCTCCGAAGGCTACACCCATCCCTTTGTCTACTCCACATTCCCTGCCGGATTCCTCTACCGCGACGCCACCGGCACCACCATCTACGACACCGGTGCCGAACTGCCGATTACCCAACACGATGCAGGGAAGGCCATCCATTACGGTCCCCACGCCATTACCTCAAAGGACGGACACCGGCGTCTTCAACGCGGACGGGCCATCCTTCAGACGTCTTACGACAAACTTTGGAAGACCCTTCACCGATAACCCCTCCCCCCATCCCATGATGCATCTCCGGAACTTCCTTTTCCTTTCCGCCTTTGCCATAGCAGCGGCAGCAGGAGCACAGACCGACTTCGACCGCCGCTTCGGCGCCGAAGACTATCAGCAGGATACCACCCTCGTGAAAAGCCTTACCCTGAAAGTCGGAGCACTGGCATTCTTCAAGGACAATGAGTTCGACGGCAATGTGGTGAAGGGCTACTCCCTCCCGGGATTCCGCATTCAGCCACGCTTGGTCTACCGTCCCATCCGCGAAATCACCCTTGAACTCGGTGCGCATGCCACAGTATACGAAGGGGCCAACAAATATCCCTCGTACGTCTTTCACGACATCGCCCATTGGAAAGGTAGCCAATACCAGCGCGGTGCCCATGCACTGCCCTTCTTCCGCGCCACCGCCCATCTGCAGCGTCCGGGAAAGAGTCTGACCACACTTGTTGTCGGCGACATCTACGGTGGTGCCACGCACCGCCTGCCGCTACCGCTCTACAACCCCGAACTCCTGCTCACCGACGATCCCGAAGCGGGAGCGCAGGTCCTTGTCGACCGCAAGCGCTGGCACAGCGATGTGTGGGTAAACTGGCAAAGCTACATCTTTGAGGAATCGACCCACCAGGAAGCTTTCACCGTAGGATGGACACAACAGATCACGCTGCTCAAACGCACAAAAGCCAACGGCGCTGCCCATGCGCTGCAACTCCCCGTCAACGTCCTCATCCAGCATCGTGGCGGCGAACAGGATGCCACCGATATGGGTGTGCAGACCATTGCCAACGCTTCGGCCGGACTCCGATGGGAATACACCACCGGACGGCACCGCGGCATCACCGCTGCACATGCCGAGGCCAGCGTCCTCGGGGCATTACAACAAAGCGGCAACCTCTGGCCTTTTGATTCCGGCATTGGCTTTTGGGGAAACGCCTCCCTGACACTTAACCGCGACCTTGTCTTCAACGCCGGTATCTTCCATGCCAGCGATTTCTGCTCGCTCTACGGCAGTCCCTTCTTCGGCACATTGAGTGTCAAACATCCCCAGGCACGGTTCGAAAAAATGACTACAGGCTATCTGAGTGCCGAGTATTCACGCTCTTTTGCCCATGACGCTTACATCATCGGTGCCAAAGCCAACGTCTACCTCAATGCTTCCGGAGCGTTGCACTACCCTGCCGAAGAGGAAGACCTCTCAATTCCCGGAAAGACGGACAACGCACGTTTCCGCCAGCCTTTCTCTTTTGGCGTTTATTTCCGAATCAATCCAGAATTCATCCTCAAACGATTTTCCAAGACAGGGCAATAAACGAAACGTTGGATTTCATCCTTCGTTTTCTCGCCATGGCATAGATTAAGCAAGCTCATCTCTGCCCATATGGCTAAACGAAAACGTTGGATTTCATCCTTCGTTTTCTCGCCATGGCATAGATTGAGCAAGCTCATCTCTGCCCATA
>SFJN01000061.1 GCA_004555055.1 Bacteroidales bacterium
CTAATTCCCATGGACACCGGAATGCCCTCGCCCTTCTTCTCCAGACGCTCAAGCATCGGATACATCTTTTTCAGACGTTTGCTGGTTTTTTCACTCATCTGCACATCCTTTCCTTCGTAGGTCGGTTTCTGTACACCTTCCACAATCTGCTTGGCAACTTCCGAAAGTGTCTTTACCTGTTCGGGCGGCATGGTGCCGTACTCGGTGCGTGTGCTGATGCTGGTCGGCAAGTAGATGCCGTCTATTTTCTGGCAGATGGTATTGGAGACGTCCATGAACTCTGCTTTTCTGATCTTGATTATTTGCCAATCATCTTCCACAATATGGATGGTGTATGCCCCGTTTCGGAGCACGTCAATGTAGTTTCCGTCTTCCAGGTAACTGCCTACATTGAAAAGATTTCCGTTCAGCACATCGTCCTTGAAGAAGAATTCGCGTTCGGAATCGGTGAGTTCGACATTGCTGTTCGCAATGCGACATCCGTTGCATGTCAGTTTCCCGTTTCTGAAACTCTGTGACTGTTCTGTGGTGACAACCGGTTCGGTGTTTTTCATGATGATGTTGACAATGGCCTTGAAACCCATTGTCTTGGAAACGAACTTGAATAATCTTTTCTGAAATGGTGACAGGAAACTGTCGAGAATGTCGCAGTTATACGACGAGAACGTGAACGCGACCGTGGCATCGTAGGAAAGGGCTTGACTGTTCTTGTCGCTCTGTTCCCACATTTTTCCCAGAATGAATGCCGCAGGGTCCTGACCGTCGGGTAGAGCATAGGCCATCGGCAGATCGTAGGGCTGGAGCTCCATGTTGATGTCCAGTTCTGCCGTTTGCTTTTCTTTGATTTCGATAGTGGCGTGCTGTTTGGCATAGTTGATGCGTGAAAACTCCACATCGTATGTTCCTGCGGGAAGCGAGTGGAACCGCCAATCACCGTATTCATTGGCCAGGGTGGTTTCGCCCAAGGCCGGTATGCTTACGGTGGCGTACCTTCCTGAAAGGGTATCGCTCAGTGTAATGTGTCCCTTCAACGACTGTGCGCTGACAGACATTGACATGCAGAACAGCATGAATAGTAGTAAGTGCTCTCTCATCTTCTGTATTGAATAAGGTTGCTTGTATTTTCATTTCCTTTCATGCTGTCCCTTACGCAATTTCTTGCAGCAGGAACAGCGTGAATAATATGCCTGTCTATGGTTTGGCTGTGCCGGTAGCGGACGAGTCGGCAGCGGCCTTGGCGGACTGCTCCGATGCAGCGTCCTTTTTCGGTGACGTATTCTTTTGCTCGCGCATCTCACGGCGTTCCTCAGGAGTGGTATAGGGCTCGCGTACGGTGCTGACGCTCTTGTCGCCGGTTTCGCACTTCAGATTCTGGATGCAGCAGCTGGTGGATGTGCCTTGCTTGATGTTTATTTTCTTGCATTCGCCGATATAGAGGTTCGAGGCTGCCAAGGAAAGGGTGGCATCGAGTTCATCGCACCGCAAGGTCTTGACGGTGACGTTCGAGGCGGTGGAAGAGTTCACACGGAGTGTCTGGCACTGGAGATTTGAGAAAATCACCTGTCCGGCAGTTTCTGTCGTGATTTCTACAGGAGCATCAGTATCGAAGTCTTTACAGGAGATGTTGGCGGCGTTTTCGGCATGGAAACCGGTGACGGTGGGTGCCGTAACCTTCACCTTGATGCCGCTGACGGGGACATTGCTGCCACTGACAAGGCCGGCATAGAGTGTTCCGTCCTTTTCGTAAACATCGAGCAAAGGAATATAGTTGGTGTCGCAGGCAATGCTCACACTTGTTTCCTCGCCGGGAGTGTAGATGACGCTGACGGCATTGGTGGCTTCGATGCTGTGGATGTGCGAAACTTCGATGCGTTTCACGTCTTTTTCCTTTTTAGGCTGGCAGGAACTGAAGGTCAGCATGGCGATGATGGCAAGGGCTATGGCGATGATGTTCATGATGGTGTGTCGCATGGTGGAAAACGGGGTGGAATGGTTGGGGGATAAGGAGATATGGGAGGATGGAGAGAAAAAGTGGAAGACACGGATGGAAGGCGTGGGCCCTTATCCTGCATCAGCCATTTCTGCTTTCAGGCGTTGCAAAAGTTCGTCGTCGCTGATGTCGAGCTGGCGTATGGTACGCGCCAGGTGGGGGAGCGATTCGCGGAAGAAGGCGTTGCGTCGGAGTTCGAGAATCCGTTCACGGGCATCGATGCTGACGAAACTCCCCAGGCCACGGCGGTCGTAGATGATGCCGCGCTGCCGGAGCTGGTCGAAGGCCTTCGTGGTGGTGTTGACGTTGACCTGCAGCTGCACGCTGTAGTCGCGGACTCCGGGGATGCGTTCGTCCGGGGCATATTTTCCGGCAAGGATTTCGTCCATCAGACGCTCCGCAATCTGAAGATATATGGGGCTGGTTTCACGGAATATCATAGGGGTAAGTAGATTGGCAATAAAATTTCGTGCTGAAGCATTCGGAACAGTGTTTTTGGGTGCAGGGGACGGAGTTTAGAAACCGATGTGCCGGCTGGGGATGACGTTGGCGCGGCGGAACATGCGGTAACTGGCCGAGAGGCAGAGGACAATCCAGAGTAAGGTGCCGATGATAAGGGCTACCTTCAATGGTTGTTTCAGCGAATCAAGGGTGAAAGTCATGGAGTACGCTGGGTCCAGGAAGTATTCTGCAAGACTTTCGCCGAAGACTTCCAGGAATGTGAAGAGAAGGATTAAAAGTGCATAATTTGCCACAAAGGTAAGGAGTGTGGTAAGGATGAAGGGCTGGCGGCGGAAGAAGGCGCTACCCAACACGTAGGTCGCTATCTGGGCGATGCATCCGAGGAGGGTGAGGACGGCGAAGAAGGGGGTAGCCTGACTGAGTATGCTCATGACTTCGGGCGTTACGAAGCTTCTGGGGTAGGACAAGGCCCAGAATGCTACATACTGGACAAGGTCGGCAAGGGGGAGCACAACAAGGAATGCCAGATGATAGAACACGACGGAGACTGTGAGGTATGACACGAATTTCTCGAGGTTTGTGGCAGGGAGCATCAGCGACGTTATGCGTTTGGTCTTGCTGTTCATAGGACTGAAGGTGAGTGATGCCGAAATGAGGGAGAGTACGCCTCCGGCAATAAGTACGGATACCGCGGCGCTATGGCTCCAGGTATCATTCATCTCTTCGATATTGGCCCATCTTCCATTGAATAAGATGAAGAACATGGTGGCGAAAATGCCGATGAAAAGACCCAGAAGTTGGTTGCGGTACTTGCGGATGTCGGAAAATATCTGGTGGCGGATGAGCAGGCCGACGCGATGGAAATTCAGATTTTTCATAAATGATGTAGGGTGTTATATTGGGGAAAAGAATAGGGTTTGTGAGACTGTGGTGACGAGAAGAATGGAGTCTTCAGAAGCGTGCGATGATGTCGGGATTCTTGTTGACGGCATTGAAGAGGAGTTCCAGGTTTACTGTAGTATTTCTGAATCCGTCGGAACGTGCTACCACAAGAGTGCCGAGTACGGAAGGTTCCATATAGAGTGCATCCGAAAGGTCGGCTCCAACAGGGCGGACATCGAAGCAGAGTTTTTCGCTGATGGTGCTGATGGGGGAATTGAGGAGCAGGTGGTCGGACTCGAGCATGATGACGTGGTCGATGAGCATTTCCACATCGTGTACCTGATGGGTGCTGATGATGATGGTGCGATCATCGTTCATCTGGGCTGCAATTACTTTCCGGAACTGGGTCTTGCTGGGGATGTCAAGGCCGTTCGTCGGTTCATCGAGCAGCAGGTATTCCGTCTGTGTGGCAAGGGCGAAGCTGATGAAGGCCTTCTTCTTCTGACCCATGGACAGGCTGCCGAGGTTGATGTCTGTGGGAAGTTCGAAGTCCTTGAGCGACTGTTCGAGGATTTCGTCGGAAAAGTTCGGATAGAAATCACGGTTGAGCCTTACGTACTGTGCCATGGTGATGGAGGGAAGTTCGAACTCTTCGGGGACGAAGAATATGCGGCTGAGCGTTTCGGGGCTGCGTTTGGAGGATGGGATTCCGTCGATGCTGACACTTTGTTTACGGTCGTGGAGCAATCCGGAGATAAGGTAGAGGAGTGTGGACTTTCCGGTACCGTTCTTGCCCAGCAGTCCGATGATTTTGCCCTGTTCGATGTTGAGTGAAAGGTCGGTGAAGACGGCGGGATGCTGGAAGTCGTAGCGGAAGGAGAGGTGATTGATGCAAATCATGTGGGTGTAATGTTTGGAAGGTTTGTGTAGATGGGCCGTATGCCGATGGCTGAATCATTTCTGACCGGTGGCGGTATCATTCCTTATATATGCTGTATCACTCCTTATATATATTGTAGCGCTCCTATATATGTTCGGGAATGGTTCTTCATGGCGATGTCCGGCTTTCGGTATCAGCCCTCTTTTTTCCCTTTGCCGTAATGCAAAATACGGCGAAGTGTTTTGGGTTTATGGTGTAATAGTGAAGTATTACACCGCAAAAGTATGGCGGTTGTTTGAACCTTGCAAGTTTTTTTCGGAAAAAAGCAAAAAAAATGGCTTCCATGGGGGTGGAAGCCATAATTTTGTAAAGTGCGGTATTGCAAAAATAGGTAGATGCAATATGGTTATCTCTTTGGCGTAAGGCGTGGAATCTCTATTTTCTCTCCCAACTGTATGAGGTCGGGATTGGAAATATGGTTGTGGAATTCGATATATGAAGCCAGTTTTTTGTCGCCATAGTGCTTTTTAGCCAGTTTGTTGAGGTTGTCTCCAACGGAAATGGTGTGCAGGGTGATGACGCCTGTGATGAGGTAGTCGCCGTTTTTCATCTGCTGGTATCGGTCAGCACACTTGAGCTCTGCCTCCCGCTGTTTGGCAGCCTTTGCCTCTTCTGCACGTTTTGCGGCAAACTCATCGTAAGCGCTTTGGGGTTCTTTATTCTCTGCCTTGCTGTTCTTTTCAGGCTCAGCGGCTGTTGTGCTCCCGGCATCGGCATTGTCCTGCTTTACACTTGCTGTCGCAGGGGTGGACTTTGCCGCGCCTTTTTCAGCAGGCTTGGGGGATGCGCTCTGTGCGGACTGGGGCTTTTCTGCCGTGACATGCTCCTCGACTGACGGATTTTCGGTAAAGATGCATGGAGGGCAGAGCAGGCGGTAATACCCGGCATAGTAGCTCAACGTCATCAGGACGAGGGTGGCGAGGACGATGAATGCTGTGCGCCACCAATTGTGGCGTTCGGCAGGGAGGGTGTTCTGGATGACAATTGGCGAATGGTCGTTGGCGTGTTCCTGTAGATTGTCGGAGTTGTCGCGTCCATCGACGGCTTTTTCCTGCATGTCCTCCTCCTCCTCGTAGTTCGTTGCATAGTCTCGGGTGTCGTTTCCGTCAGTGTCTTCAGACGGCTCTCCCTCGGTTTCCCCAACGGCAAGCGGTTCTTCTTCTTCGCTGTCGTCCGGTTCCTGCTCCTCCGTGTCCTGCTCCTGCGGTTGTGATTCGGCAGTCTCTTCGGCGGTTTCCGTTTCCTGGCCGTAGCAAAGCTGTTGGTTTTCGGCTTCGTCGATGAGGTTTTGGGCCTCGTTCATCAGTGCGTTCGTTTCCTCTTCACTGATTTCCGGATTTTCTTCTCCAACGTTTTCGTCAGCAGTTTCCTGGGGCTCACTTTCTTTAAGGTCGCTTGCGGTTGCTGCGCGGTCATCGTCAGTGGGAGTGGGGGCATCGTTATCGTCTGACAGAACTTCGTCGGCGGTTTCCGTTTCTTCTACAAAGTCCTGCTCCTCTTCTGTTTCTTCACCCTCCTCAGTACCTATACCGTCCACGCTGTCCAGTTCGCTGATGTCGAAATCATCGTCAAGATTGATGGTGGTGAAATGGTTGAAGGGACGGTTCACCAGTTCCTTGAAGGCGTTGTCGGGCAGGAAACTGATTTTCTCGTGTCCGATGATCTGGAAGCGTTCTCCGGTATTGATGTTCACGCTTTCGCGGTCGCTGACGGTGACAATCTTGAAAGTGGCGAAGCCCTTGATCTTCAGAATGCTTTCTGTTGTAAGCCCTTCTTCGGCAAGGTCAAAGAAAGCCCGGACAAATGTGTCGGCTTTCCGCTTGGTCATGCCGGTGCGTGCGGCAAGGGCTTCAGCAAGATTCTGGAGGAGTATTTTGTTGTCCATATTCGGATTTTACTTCTTGATTTTGTCTTTCAGTACGGCACTCGGTTTGAAGCTGACGGTAATTTTGGGTGGAATCAGCTGTCGCTGTTTTGTTGCAGGATTGACGATGATGCGCTCCATCTTTTTCTTCGTTTCGAAATTCCCGAAGCCCTGGATGGTGATTACATCGCCTTCGTCCAAAAAGTCGGCCATCACTTCCGTAAGGCGTTCGATGGTCTGCTGCGTATCTTTGGCTGTGGAATCGGTTCGGCGGGCCAATTCCGTGATGAATTCTTTGTTGTTCATAGCAGTGGAGTCAATGAATATGACAAGTCATTCTTTAAAAAACGTTACGAGCTCCCTTATAAACTGCCGGACGGAATGGAAGTCTGAAGCCGGCAGGATGTAGAGCTGTTCATCAGATGAATTCGCCGTAGAGGTCGAACTCCTCGGTACGTGTGATGCGGACATTGTGGAACGTTCCGGGTTCCGGTCCGGTACCTTCAGTAAGTGGAAGCAACACTTCGCAGTCCACTTCCGGGCTGTCGTATTCGGTGCGTCCCACCAGCCAGTCACCTTCGCAGCGGTCTACGGTGATGCGGTACTCTTGTCCTACCATGCCGCTGAGGATGTCGGCGGAGATTTCCTGCTGCAATGCCATCAGCTCTTCCAGACGTTGCTGCTTCACTTCTTCGCTGATGTCGTCGCCATAGTTCAGTGCGGCATATGTGCCTTCTTCCTCACTGTAGGCAAAGGCTCCCATGCGTTCGAATCGGGCCTGTCGGGTGAATTCAAGGAGTTCGCGGAAATCCTCGTCCGTCTCTCCGGGGAAACCCACCATAAGTGTCGTGCGCAGGCAGATGCCGGGCACCTCGCGGCGGATGGTCTCAATCAGCTGCAGGGTTTCGGCTTTTGTGATATGCCGCTGCATGCGGTCGAGCATATGGTCCGAAATGTGTTGTAGCGCCAGGTCAAGGTATTTGCAGACATTGTCGTTCTCGCGGATTACGCGGAGCAGGTCGAGAGGGAATTGTGCGGGATAGGCGTAGTGAAGCCTAATCCATTCTACACCGGGGATGTGTGCCATCCGTTCAATGAGTTCGGCAATCTTCTGCTCGTGGTACAGGTCGATGCCATAGAATGTGAGTTCCTGGGCGATAATCTGGAATTCGTGTACGCCGTCAGCTACCATCCGTTCCACCTCGTCGAGGATGTCCTCCATCGGTCGGCTTTTGTGCGGACCTGTAATAAGCGGTATGGCGCAGTAGGCACATTTGCGGTTGCAACCTTCGCTGATTTTGATATAGGCGAAGTGTCCGGTGGTATGGAGGGTGGAGTGGGGAAGGGAGCAGGGTGCGCATCCCGATGCCGTACTGTCGGCTGCAGCCTGTTCGGCTTCGAGGTCGGCCACCATCTGTTTCCAGTCGAACTTGCCGTAGAAACGGTCCACTTCAGGGATTTCTTCCTGCAGTTCCTGCCTGTAGCGTTCTGAAAGGCAACCCATCACGAAAATGCGTTCAATCTCGCCTTCTTCCTTACGGTTACAGAGTTCAAGGATTTCGGCGATGCTTTCTTCCTTGGCGTCACCGATGAAGCCGCAGGTGTTGACTACGGCAATGTCGCCATGGAGGGTTTCTGGATTGTGATAGAAGGCGTAGCCAACACGTTCGAACTGTCGCATCAGATTTTCAGAGTCGACCAGATTCTTCGAACATCCCATGGTGATGACGTCTATGGTATGTCTCATCGTGCGTTATGAAAAAAGTGATTGTACGAACTCCTTGCGGTTGAAGGGCTGCAGGTCGGTCATCTTTTCGCCCAGTCCAATGTACTTGACGGGGACTTTCAACTGGTGGCTGATGCCGATGACGACACCGCCTTTTGCTGTGCCGTCGAGTTTGGTGATGGCCAGTGCGGTCACCTCGGTGGCTTTGATGAACTCTTTGGCCTGGTTGTAGGCGTTCTGTCCGGTTGAGCCATCGAGCACAAGGAGCACCTCGTGTGGTGCGTCGGTCTGTAGTTTCTGCATCACCTTTTTGATTTTTGTCAACTCGTTCATCAGACCCACCTTATTGTGCAGACGTCCTGCGGTATCAATGATGACCACATCGGCTCCCGTAGCTCGGGCGTGGTTGAGGGTATCGTAAGCCACAGAGGCGGGGTCGGACTGCATTTTCTGCTTTACGACCGGTACGCCTATTTTCTCGCCCCAAATTGTAAGTTGTTCGATGGCAGCGGCACGGAAGGTGTCGGCAGCACCGAGCACCACCTTCAAACCTTCAGCTTTGAATTGGTAGGCGAGTTTGGCGATGGTGGTGGTTTTCCCCACACCGTTGACACCGACTACAAGGATGACATATGGGCGTTTGTCTTTCGGTATCTCGAAGCCTTCGGAGTCATCATTTCCGCTTTTCACAAGCAGGTTCATAGTCTCTTCGCGGAGAATATTGTTTAGCTCGGCTGTAGAGACGTATTTGTCGCGGGCTACTCGTTCCTCAATGTTGTGAATGATGTCGAGCGTGGTGTCCACACCCACGTCGGAGGTTACAAGCACATTCTCCAGTTCGTCGAGGACATCGTCGTCGACCTTCGACTTTCCGGCAATGGCATGCGAAAGTTTGTCGAAAAAGCTGGTCTTGGTGGTCTGCAGTCCGTTATCAAGAACTTCCTGTTTTTCCTTTTTTGAGAAGAATTTGCTGAAAAACGACATATGGAAACTTTATTGCGTGATGATTCATGGAATCCTTGGTCCGGTAGAGCCTTTGCCTTGTCAAATCTGCGTTTCTGCCTTCTGCTGGCTCTCTCTTCCCGGATTGGATGGATTGTGTCTATATATAATAGAGGTGCAAAGTTAGCAATATTTTATGGAATTTTGTGTTTTTCCGGTCCGAAATGCGTGGTGATGTGTCTCTTGTTCTGTGGTTTAGCATGGTTAAAATAAAAAAAGAACGTTCTGCCATTCTGAGACGGTAGCGAAATGATGTATTTTGCTTGCTCTTACGTTTGGCGACTATTCTTTCTTTTGTCTATACAGTGCCATTGGTTCAAAAGTGAATATAAAATAGATGGTCTACTGGGTAGGCAAAAAAACAGCCTCAGCAGTCAATGCTGCTGAGGCTGTAGGTGGTATTGCTGCTTCCTGTGTATAAGGCATTCTCCATTCAAATCAAAAGGAGACGATGCATTTGCACATGGGAAGTTTGGAAAATCTGTGATGGATTAGTTCTTGAAGAAATCGTTAACCTCTTCGTTGCGAACCATCTGCTCGTCAAAGGTATAGGCACCGGTCTTGGGGCTCTTTACCATTTTGATAACCTTGGTATAGGCACGTCCGTCGGTCTTTCCGGTGTGGAGCGTGGCGACTGCTTTCTTTGCCATATCTTATTACTTGATTTCCTTGTGAATAGTCATGCGCTTGAGGATGGGGTTGTACTTCTTCAGCTCAAGGCGCTCAGGGGTGTTCTTGCGGTTCTTGGTGGTGATGTAACGGCTGGTACCGGGCATACCACTATCTTTGTGTTCGGTGCACTCGAGGATAACCTGCACGCGATTTCCTTTTACTTTCTTTGCCATGGTTTGAAATAGATTAGCCGATTACTTTAATGTCCTTGTAATTGCAGAAGCCCTTGGCCACAGCAGCCTTGAGGGCGCGGTCGAGACCTACCTTATTGATGAGACGAAGACCGGCGGCGGAAATCTTGAGCACAATCCAGCAGTCCTGCTCTACATAGTAGAACTTCTTGGAGAAAAGGTTGGCTTCGAAGGTGCGCTTGGTGCGACGCTTCGAGTGCGAAACATTGTTGCCAATCATGGCCTTCTTACCGGTGATTTGACAGATCTTAGACATATCGCTATGTTTCTTTTGTAGTTACTTGTTTGTAGTTATTCCCAATCGATTGGCAAATTTAGACGTAAATTCCTAAAGGACAAAACTTTTACACTAAAAAAATGCTTTTTTTGTACCCTTGTTTTGCCTTTTGTCAATTTGCTTTTGCAGATGTGGGGTGTGATGCTGACGTGTCTGTGTCCGGCTCGAATCGGAGTGCCTTGTGCAGCATGCTCTTTTCAAAGGGTTTCCACGTTGCTTTCGCTATCGTCTTCGTCGAGGTCGTTTTTCAGCAGTTCGAGGAGGATATGTATGGCGGCGGCACTGGCCTTGAGAATGTTATGGTCGCGTCCTTCGTCTTCGGTGAGGCAAAGTGTGACGATGTTGTCGGCATTTCCTGCCGCTACCCAGATTGTTCCCACTCGGATGCCGGTTTTCAAGTCCGGTCCGCCAGGTCCGGCAAATCCTGTGGATGCCACGGCATAGTCGGTTCCGAAGGTCTTGATGGCACCGAGGACCATTTGTCTGGCCACTTCTTCGCATACTGCGGTATGTGCGTCGATAACTTCGGAGTCCACTCCCAACATCTGTATCTTCACTTCGTTGGTATAGGCCACGAGTCCACCCTTGAAGTAGGCTGAGGCACCGGGCGTTCCGGTAAGTATGCTTGAGATTTTTCCTGCTGTGCAGCTTTCGGCGGTGGAGATGGTCTTATGGGTACGCCACAGGATTTCATTGATTTCCTTGCTGGTAAGTCGGATGTCGAGTTCCATAATGTGTATTGGGTATTGATGCCGGTGGGCTGTCCGTTACGTGCTACTTCTCCTGCAAACTGTATGGTGTATTGAATGACATCCATCCTGTCAAGAGAGAGTCGTATTGCGGTGTTCCGGGCAATATTAATATATGTGTGGCTGTTGCAAGCCGTTCTGTCGCCTTTCCCTTCCTATAGCAGGAAGAAAAATTGCCTGAAGGCGGGAAGGGCTGTGCATCTTCTGCCAGCATCCTTTCAGAGGATTGTGCGTGAGTAGGCGGGTTTTGACAGGGGGCAATATTCGCCGTCAAGGAACTTATAGTATCCTGTGATGGCAATCATTGCCGCATTGTCGGTGGTATAAGAGAATTTGGGGATGTAGATTTTCCAGCGCCCCGATTTCTCCATATTCTTAAAGGCCTGTCTGAGTCCAGTGTTTGCGCTGACACCTCCCGACAGGGCTACGTGGGTGATGCCTGTTTCCTTGACCGCTATTTTCAGCTTCTTCATGAGGATGTCGACGATGGTGGCTTCAAGCGATGCGGCAAGGTCGCATTTGTTCTCCTCTATGAACTGAGGATTCTCTTTTATTTTGTCGCGGAGGAAATAGAGAAAACTGGTCTTGAGTCCGGAAAAGCTGTAGTTCATTTCCGGTATGTTAGGCTTGGCAAAGTGGAATGCTTTGGGGTTCCCCTCTCTTGCCAGCCGGTCGATGATGGGGCCGCCGGGGTATCCCAGTCCCATGACTTTGGAACATTTGTCAATGGCTTCGCCAGCAGCATCGTCGATAGTCTGTCCGAGAATCTCCATCCGGTTGTAGGCCGTGACTTTGACAATCTGTGAATTTCCGCCACTAACGAGGAGGCAGAGGAAGGGGTAGGGAGGGTCGTTGGCGGGTTCTCCTTCAGTATGGATGAAGTGTGCCAGGATATGTCCCTGCAGGTGGTTGGCCTCAATGAGAGGAATCCCAAGACTTACGGCAAGTCCTTTGGCAAAGCTTACGCCAACGAGCAGCGAACCCATAAGTCCGGGGCCGAGAGTGACGGCGATGGCCGAAAGCTCTTCCTTGGTGACTCCGGCGTTTTTCAACGCGGCATCCACAACGGGTACAATGTTCTGCTGGTGGGCACGGCTGGCAAGTTCAGGTACTACGCCGCCATACATTTCATGAACCTTCTGCGAGGCAGTGACGTTGCTCAGCAGGATGCCGTCGCGGATGACGGCAGCGGAGGTGTCGTCGCAGCTCGATTCTATGGCAAGGATAGTCGTTGGCATTTGTTGTCTTCTTTTGGGGGAGATAGGGAAGTGAGAAAGGGGCTGATATGTACCGTTTGCAGCCGGACAATCCGTACTGTTTCTTCTGCTTGCGCTTGCAGAAAAAGTGCGTATGAGGGGCTTACTTCTTGGGTTCAGTGCGTGAGGATTTCAAGGCCGTTATCGGTCATGACGAAGGTGTGCTCCCATTGTGCAGAGGGTTTTTCGTCTTCGGTGACTACGGTCCATCCGTCTTCTTCATCGATGAAGACTTCGTATGTTCCCATATTGATCATGGGTTCGATGGTGAAGACCATGCCCGGAACGAGGAGCATGCCCCGTTCGCCTGTGTCGTAATGGTCTACTTCTGGGTCTTCGTGGAAATGGTTTCCGGTGCCGTGTCCTGCCAGGTCGCGCACGACAGAAAAACCATCTTTCCGTGCATGTTTTTCAATGGCCTTTCCGATTTCGCCGACGAAGTGCCAGGGTTGTGCCGCCTGAATGCCGATTTCCAGACATTCCTTGGCGCAGTCCACCAAGCGCTGGATGCGTGGCTTCATCTTGCCGATACAGAACATGCGCGAGGCATCGGCATAGTATCCGTCCTTGATGGTTGTGACATCGACATTGATGATGTCGCCGTCCCAAAGTTCTTCCTCGTCCGAGGGGATGCCGTGGCATACCACTTCGTTGATGCTGGTGCAGCAATGTTTGGGGAACCCTTCGTAGTTCAGCGGTGCGCAGACGGCCCCATGGCGTTCCGTAAATTCTGCCACAAGGCGGTCTATTTCGCCTGTTGTCATGCCTTCATGTATCTTTTCCTCAATCATGTCGAGGATGGCAGTGTTGATTTCCCCAGCCCGCCGTATGCCTTCAATCTGTTCGGGAGTTTTGATGAGGCTTCGTGTGGGCACAAGACAGCCTTTGTCCTGGAATTCCATGATGCGCAGGTCAAAGGCTGTGGGCTCTGCGCCTTGCGGCAAGGTCCAGTTTTTTCTTTTCTTGCTCATGTTGTTGACTTTTTTTCAGGGTGTTGCAGAGGGCATGCCTTACGGTTGTCTTGGCAGTGTGTCCTTTGTTTTCGTCTTTGGGATTCCCTTGAGGGATGTTCAATAAATTAGTTTTATGTTCATTTAGGAAGTGTTCTTATGCTTGGCCACTTGGCTTCGCCTTGCTCTGTCGCGACTCGGGATAGTCTAAGTAAACTTAGCCTCTCCGCTCGCTGCTCCAGA
>SFJN01000280.1 GCA_004555055.1 Bacteroidales bacterium
TGGGCGCATAGCTCAGGTGGTTAGAGCGCACGCCTGATAAGCGTGAGGTCGGTGGTTCGAGTCCACTTGTGCCCACCAACTTTTTCCCTAGCGTGAAAAAGTTGATTTCGAGTTTTGAGTAAATCAAAACTCGCACCAATTGCCAAACCGAAAGGTAGGCAAAGATTGATGACTTTCAGTCATCAATAGTAACTTGAAAATTGAACAAAGTATTGAATGCGAGAAGTAAAGAAATCAAATGTCAACGCAATTGTAAAATTGGGTATGACTACAATTTCAAAGGTTTGTCTATTATCAGTGTAACTGAGAACGAGAAACAACTTCTAATGTTGGAGAACAACACATAATTCCTATTTCACTTGTTTGCCTTCGGCAAACAAGGAAAAAATGGTCAAGCTACAAAGGGCGCAGGGCGAATGCCTTGGCATCAGAGGCCGAAGAAGGACGCGGTAAGCTGCGAAAAGCTGCGGGGAGTGGCAAGCACACATCGATCCGCAGATGTCCGAATGGAGCAATCCGGCTGGTTTAATAACCAGTCATCGTACGGTAAATACATAGCCGTACGAGGGGAACCGCCTGAACTGAAACATCTAAGTAGGGCGAGGAAAAGAAATCAAACGAGATTCCGTGAGTAGTGGTGAGCGAAATCGGAAGAGGCTAAACCAGGAGTAGAAATACTTTTGGGGTTATGGACTGCGAAACGCATGAGAATTGGTAGCCGAAGGGTGTGGGAAAGCCCACCAGAGAGTGTGAGAGTCACGTAGGCGGCATCGATTCAAAGCCGGCAGTATCCAGAGTACCGCGGAGCACGTGGAATTCCGTGGGAAGTCGGGGGGACCACCCTCCAAGCCTAAATACCATCTGATGACCGATAGCGTATAGTACTGTGAAGGAAAGGTGAAAAGCACCCCGGGAGGGGAGTGAAAGAGAACCTGAAACCCTGTGCCTACAAGCACTGAGAGCACGTCAAAGTGTGATCAGGTACCTTTTGTAGAATGGTCCGGCGAGTATATGTCAGCAGCGAGCTTAAGTGGTTAAGCCACGGAGGCGAAGCGAAAGCGAGTCTGAACAGGGCGCAAAGTTGCTGGTATATGACCCGAAACCGGGTGACCTACCCATGATCAGGTTGAAGTGGAAGTAAAATTCCATGGAGGACCGAACCGACCTCCGTTGAAAAGGCGGCGGATGAATTGTGGGTAGCGGTGAAATTCCAATCGAACCCGGATATAGCTGGTTCTCCCCGAAATAGCTTTAGGGCTAGCCTCGAAATAAAGATCACTGGAGGTAAAGCACTGAACGGCCTAGGGGGCGAAAGCCTACCGAAGCCTATCAAACTCTGAATGCCAGATGATTATGTTCGGGAGTCAGACTGTGTGAGATAAGTTTCATGGTCAAAAGGGAAACAGCCCAGATCCACAACTAAGGTCCCTAATTACGTTTAAGTGGGAAAGGATGTGGAATCGCTAAAACAACCAGGATGTTGGCTTAGAAGCAGCCACACATTTAAAGAGTGCGTAATAGCTCACTGGTCGAGTGGTTCTGCGCCGAAAATTTAACGGGGCTAAAACGTAAACCGAAGTTTGGGCAGTATTTTTACTGGGTAGGGGAGCGTCGAATAATGGGGTGAAGCATGAGCGGAAGCGCGTGTGGACTTTATTCGAGTGAGAATGCCGGAATGAGTAGCGCGAATTATGTGAGAATCATAATGGCCGAAAGTCTAAGGTTTTTGGAGGAAGGTTCGTCCGCTCCAAGTAAGCCGGGAGCTAAGGTGAGGCTGAGAAGCGTAGCCGATGCACATACGGTGGAAATTCCGTAGCCGCCGAAAGACTTAAGCACAGGGACACCTTTGAAGGGCATGACCCGGGGGTTGGTAAACCCGGGCGTAAGGGACCGAAATCAAGTAGGGAAGCATGTTTGGAAGAGGGCGAGAAAAGCTGTGTGTATGTCTAAGGCGCCCGTACCGCAAACCGACACAGGTAGACAGGAAGAGGATTCTAAGGCCAACGGGAGAAGGGTAGTTAAGGAACTCGGCAAATTGACCCCGTAACTTCGGGATAAGGGGTGCCTCGTGGAAACACAGGCCGCAGAGAATAGGCCCAGGCAACTGTTTAGCAAAAACACAGGTTTCTGCCAAATCGTAAGATGAAGTATAGGAGCTGACACCTGCCCGGTGCTGGAAGGTTAAGAGGAGATGTGCAAGCATTGAATCGAAGCCCCAGTAAACGGCGGCCGTAACTATAACGGTCCTAAGGTAGCGAAAT
>SFJN01000281.1 GCA_004555055.1 Bacteroidales bacterium
AGAGTTAGGCAAAGACGGCGGTGTAGAGTTGCCGCTGCTGCATAGTAATAACAACAAAAATCAAAAACCAAAGCAAATGGATCAAGAGAAGTTAGCCCTTCAATTGGGCTTGCCTAAGGATGCCGACGAAGCGACCATCAACGCGAAGCTGGCAAAGCTGCAGGCTGACGGTGCAGAGGCTGAGACCCTGCGCCAGGAACGCGACACGCTGCGTGCCGCCCGTATTGAAACCCTTGTGAACGCTGCCATTGCCGAGAAGAAGATCGGTGAGGACAAGAAGCAGCAGTTCCTGGACCTCGGCAAGAAGATCGGTGCCGACGAGTTGAAGCAGACCTTCGACGCCATGTCGCCCCAGGTAAAGCTGAGCAACATCGTGACAGGTGGCGGTGCCCCTGCCGGTGGTCATGCCGAGTACAAGAAACTGAGCGACGTGCCGAGTGACGAGTTGTCGAAGATGCGCGAGCAGAACCCGGCGCAGTACAAGAAACTCTACAAGGCCGAGTACGGCATTGAATGTGAAATCTGATTTTTAACCAACAAAAAGGAAAAGAGAAATGATGCGACTTTTTGCAATGATTGCAGCGGTTCTTGTGAACTGCGTGATGGGCAGCGTCTTTGCTGCCGTGGTCGGCGTTGACCCCATGGTGGGTGCCGTCGGCATGAATGTAGTGGCCGCCACCGTTGGCGGTGCCGGCGTTCCTGCCGGAAGCCTCCGTGCTGGTGTCTATACCGAGATCTGGACCGGTGAACTGGTGAAGTATCTGCGCCGTGGCCTTGAAGCCACATGGCTTGACGGCATCCCTGACAGTTCGAGCATCGTGAACAACGACGTGATTCACCTTGTGGAGGTAGGCGTTGACCCTGACGTGCTGGTGAACAACACGACCTACCCAATCCCTTTGCAGGCACTCGATGACGCAGACATCGCCATCCAGCTTGACAAGTTCCAGACGAAGGTGACCCCTGTAACCGACGATGAACTCTATGCCATCAGTTACGACAAGATGTCTCGTGTGAAGGAGAGCCACGGAAATGCCATCAACGACTCGAAGTTTGCGAAGGCAGCTCATGCCATGTGCGCGACCCAGAACGGGCCCAAGACTCCTGTAGTGAAGACCACAGGTGCTGCCGATACAACCACGGGACGTAAGAAGATGACGGCAAATGACGTGCTGACATTGAAACGTAAGATGGATGCCCTTGGTGTACCTGCTCAGGGACGCCGTTTGGTGCTATGCTCTGACCACGTTAACGACTTGCTGGAGACCAGCCAGGTGTTCAAGGAACAGTATAACATCAATCGCAACGATGGTACGGTAGGCCGTCTGTATGGTTTCGACATCTATGAGTTTGCCAACAACCCGCTGTACACCACAGCCGGTGTGAAGAAAGCCCTCGGTTCGACTGCCAGTGCCGGTGAGTTCCAGTGTTCGTTTGCCTTCTACGTCCAGCGAGTGTTCAAGGCCACCGGTTCCACAAAGATGTACTACAGCGAAGCAGGTACTGATCCAGAGTATCAGAGAAACAAGATTAACTTCCGTCACTATTTCATCGCTATGCCTAAGAAGGCCGATGCCGGTGCCGTGATTTACAGTGACTATGACAGCACAGCCATTGTGGAAGGATAGTAATAACCTAAAAAAGAAGAAACAATGAAACTGATTGTAAAGAACGTTTTCCGTGACAAGGAAGATCATGTAACAGTGTACGAGCCAGGCACCATCTTGGAGGTTAACAACAGAGAACGTGCCTCAGACCTCGTAAAACGCGGTCTGTGCGAGAAGTACGAAGGCAAGGATGTTGCAGCCTTCACCCTTGGCAAGCCAGCAGCAAAAACCTCTGTGAAAGGCAATGCAGCGAAGACTGCCAAAAAGGAAACAAAGGAACCTGCCACTGGTACTGACAAAGGGGAATCCACAGAGGGTGACCAAGTTCCTGAAACCAACGATGGGGACACCAAGGAGCAATGAGCGCTAAACCCTTGAAATATCTTGTAATCCACTGCACAGCCACGCGCGAAGGCCGTGAAGTGAAATCCAGTGAGATTCGCCACTGGCACACAGACCCTGTGTCGAAGGGTGGTCGTGGCTGGAAGCAGGTGGGTTACACAGATATGATTCATCTGGACGGCAAGGTGGAGCGTCTGGTGAAGAACAACGAGGATGCCTTAGTGGACCCTTGGGAAATCACCAACGGAGCAGTGGGCTACAATGCCATCAGCCGCCACGTGGTGTATGTCGGAGGTCTGGCCGTTGACGGT
>SFJN01000282.1 GCA_004555055.1 Bacteroidales bacterium
ACGTCGTCGGTGCCGCGCAGACCGTCCGCGATGATGATCGGGCAGCCGACCGAGAACGGCGAGAAGCCGTTCTCCCACGCGAGCTCGAGATGCTCGAGCGCGTCCTTCCGACGCCCCACGTAGAGCGTGTTCGCGTCCGTGAGGAAGGGACGCCCCCCCTGCGCCTTCACGAAGTCGACCAGCGTCCTCGCCCAGTTCGGACGCAGGTACGCGAGGCATCCACCCTCGCCGAAATGCGTCTTGATCGCGACGAACTTGTCCTGCAGGTCAAGTTTCCCCAGGCCGGCGGTCTTCAGGAGGCGCGTGAACTTCTGCTGGAGGTTCTCCGCGTCGGAACAGCGAAAATCGGTGAAATGGACGATGGACTTCTTCATCTTCGGGGCCTCTTGTAAATGAAATGGACCCTGATATTATAGCATAAGGGCCGCGGCGAAACCCCGCGGCCCCTCTGTGCATCGGTCGGAGGACCGATTAGAACTCGAAGCCCTTGCGGATGTAGGGACGCACGAACGCGTTCGCCTCCTTGCTGTCGAACGTCTGGCTGCACGAGCACCAGTTGAGCTTGCCCGCGACGCGCTGCGCGACGCAGCCGACGAGGATGCCCTCCATCTGCGGGATGGAGTACTCGATGTCGGAGAAGCAGCGGGAGTTCGTCTGCTCGTAGATCTTGCCCTGGCCGTTGATGGCCTGCATGAACTCGATGTACTGGCCCTGTCCGAAGCCGGACATCTGGACCGAGGACTTGCCGAGCGCGGCGGACGCCTCCGTGCGGAACGGAATCGAGCGCTTGACGGCCTTCGCGCCCTCGTGCTGGAACACGTCGACGAACTTGTCCTCGTCGTTCAGCGCAATCGCGCACTTGGCGCCGTAGTCGTCCTGCATGAGCACCGCGCCCTTGCTGCCGATGATGTAGCAGCCCGTGTCCGGAACCTCGCCGAAGGTCTTGACGACCTTGGGCATGAGCTCGGCCTTCGGCTTGTTGCCGCTCTTGCCGGGCTTCTCGAAGTTGCCGCCGTCGTACCAGAAGAGCGTGACTTCCGGAAGCGTCTTGCCGACATTGCCGCCGAAGCGGCCCGTGCGCGCCTTGTAGATGAGCTTGACGATCGACTTCATCGGATAGGCGACGTCGTTCTTCTCCTCGATCTGGATGCACTCGGCGGACTTGACGCCGGCGAGCTCGAGACCGCGGAACGGCAGGTTCATCGTGTGGCACGCCATATCGCCGAAGGCGCCCGCGCCGAAGTCGTAGAAACCACGCCACGTGAACGTGTGGTACACGTTCTTGCCGAGCTTCCAGGGATCGTACACCGGCGCGTCCTTCGGATACTGGTCGAGGAACGGACGGTCCTGGGCCGTCGCGAGCCAGGCATCCCAGTTGAGGCCCTTGCGGATGGGATCGCCGTTCGGGTGGCCCTTCACCCAGTCGGCCACGGCCTTGCCCTGCGGCCACACGGGACGGTTCGTCCACACGTGGACCTCCTTCACGTCGCCGAGGATGCCGCTCTGGATCACCTCGGTGCAGCGACGCATGGAGTCGAGGGAGGACCCCTGGTTGCCCATCTGCGTGATCACGCCGGTTTCCTTCGCCGTACGGTTGAAGTAGTCGAGTTCCCAGAGCGTGCGCACGAGCGGCTTCTGCACGTACACGTGGATGCCCATCTTCATCGCCTGGATGGCGACGGGGGCGTGCACGTGGTCCGGCGTGGAGATCGTCATCGCCTCGACGCCGAGCTTCGCGCAGTCGTCAAGCAGCTTGCGGTAGTCCGTGTAGAACGGAACCTTCTTGGGATCCATGTAGTCGGCCGGGAGCTTGCCCTTCTTCTTCTGGTCGGCAATCGCGGCGGCGGCCTTGTCGACAGCGGTGGCGTCGGCGTCGCAGAACGCGACCATTTCGGCGAGACCGCTCTGGACCAGCTGCTTGTAGCCAGACACTGTTGTCTTGAACTCGTTGAACACTCTTGAGGCTGTTTCTGACAGTCTCTCTGCAAAAATGATAGCCACATCAACTTTTTCTTTCGAAAAATCAATTCCAATAAATAAATTCTTCATATCTTTGTACGAGTTTTATGTGTAGAATTGGTCAATAGTTGTATGGACTAACACTCTAACAAGGCTCTGAGCCGATAACTTTCTATCTGGTCTTTGCAACTATGTCGATGAGGTCCGAAACAGATGTTAGTCTTCAGACTGTTGTTATCCTTGGTTTACCTCTTCGACAGACCGATTCTACCTTTTTACAACAAAGGTACGAAACTGTCTTAACTGTCTTTTACTATCATAGTTTTACCTTGATTATTTTGGAGTTTATGCGACTTCGTCGCAATCTACTGCAAACTTAGAGTAAAATCCGTGTTCGAAAAAAAGACTCGGAGGAGGTGAAACGAACACGGATTGTACGGATATAACGGATTTTATCAGAGGTGCTACTTGATATTGGATTTACTACGGATTGCATTTGCGCCTATACGGCGCGGGATGCCTCCAGCAAGAGATAATCCGTGGCTATCCCAGCGCCCGACAGGCGCAAATAAATCCAACAACACAAAAAAAATCCGTGAAAGAACAGATCCGTCGCATCGGCTTTATCCGTGATTGTCTTTGAACATGGCGAGCGAGCCAAAGGCGAGCAAGCACATCAATGGGGTACTGTCTTCCAGACAGCATTACTTCTATTTCTTTTAGTAATCCCGAGACTTCGTCCCGGGTTACTCTCGCTACGCTCGGTATTGTCTTCCAGACAAAACTTATTACAAACTACAAACATGGAGCGGAGTGCTGTCTTCCAGACAAAACTTATTACCAACTACAAACATGGAGTTTAGTGCTGGCTGGAAGCCAGTACCGAGCGTAAGCGAGAGTAACCCGGGACGCAGTCTCGGGATTTATAACCATGGAGAGAACTGCTGTCTGGAAGACAGTACCTCCCACCGAGCGAAGCATCCGCGTCAATCCGATAAATCCGTGTTCGAAAAAAAACAGGGAGGTAAAACGAACACGGATTTAACGAATCCAACGGATTTTATCAGGTGGTGATAATCGCTCACCGAGCGAAGCATCCGCGTCAATCCGCTTTCTATGTTAATATCCAAATTTTTTGACCATTATTTTCAATTTATTTTGAGATTTTATATTCAGGGGTGAATTTTTGGCGATTTCTGACCATTGCGGTGACCAAATGCACAAGTTTGTTCTTGACATTGTTCAGTGCAACCTGCTTCTTCTTTCCTCGTTCTACGAGGCGCATGTAGTACCCCGCCATAATGGGATTGAAGTTGACGGCAGCAAGTGCCGCTTGCGTCAGCATGGCCTTTATCTGTCGGTTCGCCATATAATGTACATGCGGATCGGAATGCACACTGGTGCCCGAATCTTTGCCGAATGGGGCTAAGCCGTAATAGCAGGCAATCTTGCGTGAGTCGTAATTGAAACGCCGGAAGTTGTCGGTGTACACCATCAGACACACAGCGTTCTGCGTTCCTATGCCAGGCACCGAGGTCACGATGTTGAACACCTCGGTGAGTTCCTCGTCCGACTTGATGAGATCGGCAATGCGCTTGTCAATCTTCTCTATCTCCTTATTGAGTTCAGAGACGATGTGCCGTCCGCTCTGCGAAATCATTGTCTTGACTGGCGACTTCTCCATAGTGAGTCGCTTTTCGCCTCTACGCACCTGGAAACTGCATCTGTGTCTTACGACCATCTGACGGTAGAGGAACAGCTCACGCAGTTGTGCAAGCGACTCGCTAAGAGGCTCGTACATAACGGCTTTATCGTAATTCCTCATGGCGTATTCAGCAATCATCGAGGCATCGGCACGGTCAGACTTCAATCGTCTGAGACCTGATGCGTCTTTGATGCTCTTGGCGTTCTCAAGCCACATGTCGTAGCCTTTGCCGTAGAGGAAGTTGCACAGTCCCTTGCTGTAGTCGCCCGTATTCTCGCCACAGAAGAGCCACAAGGATGAATCGATGCCACAGGAATTCTGATCAACCCACTTGACAAGCTGCCTATAGCCAGACACGGTTGTCTTGAACTCGTTGAACACTCTAGCGGCAGTTTCTGCCAGTCCGTCTGCCAAAATGATAGCCACATCAACTTTTTCTTTCGAAAAATCAACTCCGATAAATAAATTTTTCATAACTTTGTACGAGTTTTATTGTGTAGAATTGGTCAATAGTTGTATGGACTAACACTCTAACAAGGCTAAGAGCCGATAACTTTCTATCTGGTCTTTGCAACTATGTCGATGAGGTCCGAAACGGATCTTAGTCTTCAGACTGGAAAAATCCTTGGTTTACCTCTTCGACAGACCGATTCTACCTTTTTACAACAAAGGTACGAAACTGTCTTCAGCAATCATACTTTTACCTTGATTATTTTGGAGGTTTATGCGACTGCGTCGCAATCTACTGCAAACTTAGAGTAAAATCCGTGTTCGAAAAAAAACTCGGAGGAGATGAAACGAACACGGATTCAACGGATTTTATCAGAGATGGAGTGCAGTCAAAAAAAGACTTTAAGCATACAACTTTTCGTTACCCCTTAAACAAATCAGGCATGGTAACAACCGCTTGGATCACATCAGAATAAGCATTCCTCTTTAACCCTTTCGTTGTTACAAGCACTGCATGAATAGCCTTATCAGTACCGGTTTCTTCACGTAAACGCAAGATGCGGTTATTGATTCGGTTGGCTTCATTTTCGTCCATAACAAACTCGTCTGCATAGTATTTCATCTCACAAAT
>SFJN01000283.1 GCA_004555055.1 Bacteroidales bacterium
AACGGCTCCGGCGTTGCCGTAGTCGACGGGGTAGGTTTTCAGAGCGCAGAACACGAGTGCCGCCATTGCAAGGCCGATGATGACCGCGGCAACGATCAGGACCGGAACGGAGAAGACCCTGGTGATGGCCATGGTGCTGATGTTTTCACCGTAGTTGGTTTCAGCTTTCACATGGAAAATGACTTGGTTCTGGTCACCAGACAAGACATTATAGGTAAACGAATTGCTGACAGCATCTCCCTTCGTAACCGTAATGTCATTGTACCCTGCCACTGCATTGTCTGGAACATACGTCACGATTTCATTTGCGGTATTGCTTTCAACCGTTGCTTCGGTTTCACCGAACTTGACCGAGATATTTCCATCAAGTCCATCTCCGTAAATGTAAACACGGTTGCCTGCACGCCCCATCGTAGAAACCACATTTCCGATTTCGGGTGCGCTGGCTGCCGCATCGTACTGCCAAACGCCTACTTCACCACCATCCAGCGTGATCGATGCCGTAGTGTTGATTCCTGTAGAGGCATAGACGCTGATATTTTCACCGTTCAGCATACCACCGAGGAAGTCCACATACTCACCTTCCGGGAGCAGCGTTTCCACATTGTCAATGGTATACGCTTTATCCGGCTGGCGGTTTATTGCAACAAGTACAACATCATCATAGAACTTCCGCTCGTAGATAAGGACATCATCATTGCTGTAACGAATCGTGGTAGTACCATACGCAATGGCATCGTTTTGCTGACGCAGTTCCGACAGCTTGCCAATCAGCTTATAGGCCGTTGTATCTGTATCAAACGAACTATCCGTCTGCATGAAGATACGTCCAGAGACATCACTGCCATCTGCGGGGACAACATATTGCTCTGTACCGTAGTAGATGTTGGGAACGCCACGAGATGTCAGCAGCGTTGCCAAGGCTGCATTGTAGGTCTTTTGGCTTCTCTGAGTGTAACCGAATCTCGTCACATCGTGGTTATCGAGGAACGTTACTGCCTGATTTTCGTAGTCATAATCGTCCTGCGTGTACTGCAGCATATTGCCGAAGTCCGCCATCGTTGTCGAGAAGTCGCCAAAGGTCGTGGACGCTGCGCGATAAAACTCGAAATCAAGGTTGTTTATGCCCGTCTGCTTCGGGAAATAGACATACTCGTCATATTTGGGGTCAGGCCGCCCGATGAAAAACTCACCGAACTGGGTGATCGTATTATGCGAATCAACCGCATCTTTCAGCCCCTTTGCGAATGCCGCATCCATATGGAGCGTGGCATCATGGCGGATACCGTTTACACCCATATCCGCCCAGAACAGGGTTGCCTGTTCCAGATATGCCGCAACATCCTGATTTTCCTGTGAGAAATCAGCCAACGAGCCGAGATCCTTATAGCGATAGCCATATCGGCTGCTATCATCGCCACGGTCACCCAAACCGTGGAACCATCCATTTGTATCACTCTGAGGATCGGCAATCAAGTTTTCTACCAAGCCATCCCCATTGTAATCATACGGCTCACCATTCTCATTGAATGCAAAAGTACCATCTTCTTTGCGATCCGGCTCGTACAGCTTGCCATCTTCCGGGATATTGTTCGCGGTAGGGTTCATTTCCCGGCTGGTGTGGTTGGTCACGAAATCGATAACCAGCTTAATGCCGTTGGCGTGCAGGGCATCCCGCAGTTCCTTGAACTCGTTCAGCGTTCCGAAATGCTTGTTTGTCGCAAAATAGTTGCGAACATGGTAGCCGTGGAAACTCGTCCACCGGTTGAGACTGCCATCGCTTTGGTAGTCGATAATCTCCGTATCACGGTTCTCATACGGAGCGGAGATCCAAACTGCCGTAACGCCCATACCTTTTAAATAAGGAATCTTCTCGATGATGCCTGCCCAGTCGCCACCTTGGTAGAGCTTCAGATCCTGCCCGGTTCCATCATAGAGCGTTGCATCAAATCCTGCGGGAACGTTGTTGGATGTGTCTCCATCATAGAAACGGTCCGTGATGATCTGGTAGACGACATCCTTGGACGTGACCGGTCCCAGTTCCGGAGCCTATGCAGCGGAATCCGCGTACACAGGGAAAGCTCCGAGCGTCATCGAGAGTGCAACTGCCGCAGATCCGATAAGGCACGCTGCCTTTTTTGCCAAATGTTTGGCCATACTCCTTTACGGTAACTTCTTTGTCGATTGTCGTTCTATCAATATCGGCAGCGTGGTCTGCGATTGTACAAGATACTGCGGTGTCCGGATTCGCCGCAGAA
>SFJN01000062.1 GCA_004555055.1 Bacteroidales bacterium
AGGGCTAACTTCTCTTGATCCATTTGCTTTGGTTTTTGATTTTTGTTGTTATTACTATGCAGCAGCGGCAACTCTACACCGCCGTCTTTGCCTAACTCTATGCGCTTGCCGTCTTTCTGCAGCACGATGGCATCGTCATTCGCGCCAATGTCAACAAGCGACACCTCAAACAGCTTGCTCTTGCTGATGGTCGGGCTGGTCTGACCCTGCACCAGGTGCTTCGGGTCTTCGCTCAGTTCCAGAATGTCGATACCGGCACTCACCATTTTCAGACTGCCGAACTCCCACTGCTTCTTGCAGCGCTGGCTCAGTTCCGTGGCCTCGTCAAACATCAGTTCGCCGGTCACCTCGTCACCTTCCACCTTCAAGTCTTTCACATAGCCGATTACCTGACCGCGCTCGTGCATATACAACAGTACAGGGTTGCGGTTGTACTGTTCCACGTTCATGCCGGCGGTCAGTACCCTCGTGCCGTAGCTGTTCAGGCTCTCGTTGCTGATTCTTACTCTTTTTGTCTTGCTCATTTTTTCGTTCTTTATGCTGTGCGGAAACGCACAGCTGCGATTGTTTTTGCTGCAAAATTGCGTCCTTTAATCGACCCTACAAAAAAAGTGTGAAACGGTTGCACACTTCTATGAAACCATTGCACACATTTTTTCTCTACTGCCTGAAAATAACCAACTTTGCACCAGTTTTCAACTCCTTTAATAAAAACGTTTTTATGACAAAAGCAGAAATTGAAAGAAAGAAACAGCTCGGACGGTCACTGTACATGTCCGGCATGGAACTGACGGAGATTGCCGACCAGTTGGGCGTGTCAAGGCAGTCTGTCTCTAAGTGGTGCAGCACCGACGGATGGAAGGAGGCGCGTGCAGCAAAGAATATCTCACGCCCTGAACTGGTCAACAAGTTGCTCCTCGCAATCGACAATCTCATTGCACAGGTCAACGAGTCCGGGGACCCTGAGGCTATCGGGGCACTCGCCGACAAACTGTCGAAACTCTCGTCAACGATCGAGAAACTCGACAAGAAGGCAAACGTCATCGATGCCATCGAGGTCTTCATGGCATTCAACCGGTGGATTCAGGACCAGGCTTGCTACGATCCGGACATCACGCCGGAACTTATCAAGGCCATCAACAAGTACCAGAACAAGTTCCTCATGGAAAAGATGTCTCACCCCGCAGAACTCTAAACTATGTCCACTATAGCGGAATTTAAGAAAGTACAGGAGGAGTGGAGGGAGCATTGCCGGCAGATCCAGAACCTGACCGACACGAAAAGTCTCGTCCGGGAGAATGCCACCCAGAAGGAGCAGCGCATACGCCGCCTCCAGAAAGACTATGCCGCTTTCTGTGAGTATTACTTTCCGCATTTCCTCACACTCCGTGATAAGGTGACGGGCGAAGCCATACGCACCATCCACAATGCGCCGTTCCACAATGCGGCAGCCAAACTCGTAAAGAACACGCCGAACCTGAAGGCGGTCTTCAAGTGGCCACGCGGTCACGCCAAGTCCACACACTTCGACATCTTCATGCCGCTCTGGTTGATGTTCCAACCGAAGCGGCTCATCAATTTCATGGTGATTGTCGGAAAGTCCGAGGACTCAGCCGACCGACTGCTGGGTGACATTCAGGCGGAGCTCCAGTATAACAAACGCATCATTGCTGATTTCGGCAAACAAATGACGCTCAGCAACTGGACGGAGGGTGAGTTCACCACCAAGGACGGGGTGTATTTCCTGGCTTGTGGCCGTGGGCAGTCGCCACGTGGTCTCCGTAAGCGTGAGTCGCGTCCTGACTACATTGTCATCGACGACCTCGACGACGACGAACTATGCCGTAACGAGCGGCGTGTCCGCGAACTCACCGACTGGGTGAAAGAGGCACTTTTCGGTGCTCTGGATGTTGGACGTGGCCGCTTCCTCATGGTTGGTAACCTTATCTCCAAGACTTCCGTCCTGGCGAATATATGCGCCACAAAGGGCGTCCACGTCTCAACGGTATATGCCGTTGACAATGAGGGCAACCCCGTATGGAAAGAGAAATGGACCAAGGAGGAGGCTCGTGAGTACATGGAGTTCGTGGGCTATCGTGCCTGGAACAAGGAGATGATGCACAACCCTATAGTGGAGGGCACTGTCTTCCGGCAAGAATGGATCAAATGGGCGAAGCGTCCGGCATGGAAGGACTTTACCGAATTTGTCCTCTATATCGACCCGTCTTGGAAAAGCAAGAAGACCAACGACACCAAGGCGGCCAAACTATGGGCTAAGCGCAAGACGGAGCTCTGGCACCTCCGCGCTTTCGTGCGCAAGGCATCGGTAGCGGAACTGGTGCGTTGGTGTTACGACCTCTACGAGTGGAGCCAGGAAGTAGGCATTGCCATACGCTTTGCGATGGAGGCTTCATTTATGCAGGATATGATACTCGACGACTTCACGGAGGAGGGCAATCTGCGTGGCTACCAACTCCCCATCACGGGCGACACGCGCAAAAAACCGGACAAGTTCCAGCGTATCGAGGCCATCAGTCCGCTCTGGGAGCGTGGCTTCGTGTTCTACGACCAGGCACAGAAGGAAGACCCCGACATGCAAGCCGGACTTGAGCAGCTGCTGGCATTCGAGAAGGGTATGTCCGGGAACGACGACGCGCCTGATGCCGACGAGGGTGCCATCTGGATCCTGCAGAGAAATACAAGACAACAGATTTATTCACCGAGGTTCGGCAAACGTCCGACCTCCAAAAACCAATGGTAATATGTTCCAACTCATTAAAGACCTCATCTTCGGCTTCCGCTTCAAGCGTGCCGTCAAGAAAGCAGACCGCTTTCACCATATCACGCACCGCAAATATATGGTGTTGGTCATTAACAAACGCCTCGAAGTCCTCTCCAAGCAGGAACTTAAAAAGTTCATAGCCGGTGGGGTGTTCAGGAAAGGCACCACCATTGCCGACCTTGAAGCAAAGGCTCTTTACATAACACTCTAAACTTCTGGATATGTTTATCACTGATGAAGACTACAAGGTGGTCATCGGCGACCAGGCTCTTAAGGTTGTCTCACAGGTCAGCCAGGAGAACCGGGCCAATGCCGAGACGGAAGCCGTCGAGGAAATCAGCGGCTACCTCAGACCCAAATACGATACCAGCGCCATCTTCAGTGCCGTTGGCACGGAGCGGAACAGGCTCGTGGTCATGTACACCTGCGACATCGCACTCTATCACATGGCTGCATCGGCACCGCAGAAGATGGGCATGGAGATACGAAAGGAACGTTACGAACGCGCCATCAAGTGGCTGGAGGGAGTTCAGGCAGGGAAAATCGTGCCGGATCTGCCACTTGCCACCGACGAGGACGGAAACCCCGTCGGCTTCCCGATGGTGTACGGCTGTCAGAAGAAACTACGTCATAACTGGTAGTTCGCCGTTAGGCAAACTATTACAATAGGTAACAATCATGGGAAAGAGAAACAAAAATACAGACAATAAACTGCTGGTGCGCACTCCGTTCGGAACATTGCGCCTGGCTAAGAAGGATGCGCAGCGCTTCAAGAAGACGGTCATGGAACTGCAGCGCACCACCGACTCGCTCACCCGAAAGGATATCGGGGACTGGAGAAATGCCTGGCAGTTGGCAATAAACGTGGATAGCCCGAACCGTCAGAGGCTATACGACATATACCGCGATGTGGAGGTGGACTTGCACCTCTCCGGCTGCATACAGCAGCGCGAGGGATTTGTCATGGCTCGCTCATTCAAATTGGTCAACGAGAAGGGCGACGAGGACGAGGAAGCAGCTAACTACTTCAATAAGTCCTGGTTCAAACTGCTCATGAAGTTCGCGCTCGACGCTAACTACTGGGGGCACTCACTCATAGAACTGGGCAACATCACCACCGACATAAACGGACGGCAGACCTATGACGGGGTGCGCCTCATTCCACGTAAGCATGTCATTCCGGAATATCACAGGGTCGTTCCTGACCTCGGACAGGACTGGAAGAATGGCATTGACTACCACGACACACCGTTTGTCGACTGGCTCATTGAAGTTGGGCAGCCGGACAGTCTGGGGCTTTACCTCAAAGCCGCAACACAGACCATCCCGAAGAAAAATGCCCTGGCGTTCTGGGACACCTTTGCCGAGATCTTCGGTATGCCGATGCGCATTGCCCGGACCACATCACGAGATGACAAGGAACTCGCAAAGATGGAGAAGATGATGGCGGACATGGGTACCGAGGGATGGGGAATATTCCAGCAAGGTACAGAAATAGAGGTGGTAGAATCTACCAAGGGCGATGCTTTCAATGTCTATGACCGCCGCATCGAGCGGGCAAACTCAGAACTCTCAAAACTGATTATCGGGCAGACCATGACCATCGAGGACGGCTCCAGCCTCTCACAGTCTGAAACGCACCTTGAAGTCTTCCAGAACCTCATCGAGGCGGACTGCGACACCATCCGTGACATGGTAAACAATCAGCTGCTGCCGCACATGATCCGTCACGGTTTCCCGCTCAAAGGAATCCACTTCGACTGGGACTACTCGGTGGACTATACTCCGGAGCAACAGGTGGCATACGAGACGATGGTGCTCAATGAGTATGAGGTTGATCCTGCCTACTTCGAGGAGAAATACAACATGCCTGTAGGGGAACGTAGGCAGATGCTGCCGCCTGTCACGCCACCAGAGCCGCCACAGGACGATGAAGACCCCAAAGGCAACAAAACGCCCAAGCCGGACAAAAAGGCGCGACAGGAACAAAATGCGCGCCATTTTTTCGACTGAGCCCCAGTGATTACCTGGGGCTGCACGAACGCTATGCCCGAATCCTTGCGGACGGCGGTTTCCCCGTAGCCACTTTCGCCCGTGAGGACGAGATACGTCAGGAACTCTCGCGCCTATTCGAGGGAATGATGAAGACACTCTACAAGGTGCAGGGGTCACAGTTCCGCATAGAGTTACTGGAGACACCGAAAATGCAGGAGTTCATAGAGACACATGCCGACGCGCTCAACTCCGGCTTCCAGCAAGTCAAAATGTCGGATGCCATGCGCCAGCGTCTTCAGCGGTCGAACTACATATTCTCCGGCATGAAGACGTTCCACGAACTCAATGAGGCATTCCCGTCTCTCATCGACGAGAATGGCAACAGAAAACCATTCGAACAGTTTTTGAATGATGTTCAAAGGATAGACCGTACCTACAACCAGAACTACCTTCGTGCGGAATATAACTTCTGCCAAGCCTCGGCTGACATGGCTGCCAAGTGGGAGGGCTTCATGCAGGACGGCAACCGATACAATCTGCAGTACCGCACTCAGCGAGACAAAAAGGTGCGTCCGGAACACGCCGCGCTCGATCGGGTGACACTCCCGATGTCTGACCCGTTCTGGCAGGAGTATTATCCGCCAAACGGCTGGAACTGCCGATGCACCGTCGTACAGGTGCGCAAGTCAAAGTACCCCGTTACACCACACGACGAGGCAATGGCACTCGGTGAGGAGGCGACGGGTAAGGACACCAAGGGCATCTTCCACTTCAATCCTGGAATAGAGAAGAAAACTATTCCGGACTACAATCCGTACACCATCAAACGATGCCGGGACTGTGACATTGCAAAAGGGAAACTAAAACTCGCTTTTGTTCCTGACAACGAAGTGTGCGCTGCATGCGAACTTCTGCATCGATGTGCAGGGGATAATGAAAAGTCAGCAACTGCAATCGAAAGGACACACTATCTCCACGAAATGGAACCGTTGCTCCAAATCAGGCATGAAAAGCCCATCGACGAGGGTACAATCAAAGTCGGGTTCTCTACTTATGGGAATAAACACCTTTTCTCTGACACATTCGGCAGATCAAGAGTCTTGCTAAAAGAAGACTTAAAAGATTTGGGGGCGATCCTTGAAAACAGCACCTATATTGATGATTCTGCTTTAACGCATCCGAGAGCTGATAATATAGAACATTTCTACTATTATAAGGCAGAATTGCATGGAAGAACCGTACGGTTAAATGTTGCAAAGGAAGTCAAGCATAGGGATAGTGGACACATAGTAATAAAATACTATCTCTACTCAATAAATGATATAAACGAATAAAACACCGAAGGCGGCGGTTAGGTCTAAATTGCCAGAGTGCCATTCCCTCAGTGCTTTATTGCAAGTGCAAATGTACAAAAAAATCCGTTACTTCCAACAAAAGTAGCGGATTTTTTTAATTCTAAGGCTGTTTTTCTTGCATTATAGGCTTTTTATCGCCACGCACTGGTAGGTTTCTACGTTCTCAATAATCTCCTCGTGGTTGTGGTTGGTGCTGCTTCCCACAAGGTCAAACTCCAGAAACTTCTTGCCTCTCCTGCAAGCCAACTGCTGGTGTATGGCCTCCAGTAAGTCGAACACCTTCAGGCTCTGTTCACGGAACTCACTGTCTGCAGAACTGCTGCCCTGCCAGTCAGTAACCACATGAAGGTGCACTATGGGCTCGGCACGGTACTCCGCTCCTGGCAGTATGGCGTTCCATTGGATGGGCTGGAACTCCACGAACACCGCCGGACGCTCCCAGTTCTCTTCCTGCTCGATGAACTCCACGTTGTGGTTCCACAGGTCGATGTGCTTGATGGCACGTTCCCAGCCTTCATGAACGGCGTCTTCAGTTTCTGCTGCTCCGTAGTAACCTTCTGGTGTCACATATAGTTTGGAGAGTTGCTCTATGAGCATCTGATATACTTCTTTTCTCATTTCTCATGTATTTCAAAATTGATGGCTTCTTCGATATATCCGCTCAGGTTCTCCTCGATGATAGTCCGCACCGCTTGCTCCACCTCCGGACTGTTGCCGAGGAAACGGCGGCGCGGGATCTTGATGGTGGTACCGGCTTTCTTCAGTGCCATGAACTTCCAGAACTCGGCTTCGTCGCTCAGTTGCACCGTCCGTTTGTCATTTCGCCGGCTGCCGTCTTTCTTGCGCCCAAAGGAGCCGGTCGCCTCGTAGTATTTGTGCCAGAAGTATTTCTTCATCCTTGGGGTAACTACTATCTCACCACCCTCATTGTGAATGGCAGCGTAGGGCAGGTCGGTATAGAACGTGATGCTGTTCTCGGTAGTCCGGCTCTGGATGCTACGGCGCAACTGACCCGTATCGACGAGGATATGACCGTCTGGACGCATCGGGCTACGCCTGCGCTGCCATGCTTCACTAAAGAATGCCTCACGCTCAAAGTTCTGGTCGAACTCGTCGGACATCTCCACTTGTATGTCCTTAAGGATTCTTCTTAAAATAGCCTGGGTCTCTGACTTCATCTTCGGGGAATAATAGCTCAGGGAACAAAAAGCCCTCTGCTGAAAGCGCCGCCCGTTCCTCAAATTGAGGATTGGACGATGCCTTCAGCAGATTATAAAAGGTGCGCTCACAAATGCCGTATTTCGGATAAACGTAACGCTTCCATATCTCCCTGTTCGGGAGGCCTGTTCTGACGTAGGTGTCGTAAATCTGATTGATGTCGGCTACTCGTTTCGCATAACTTTTTCCTTTTCGCTTCTTGTGTCCCATGCAGCTTGATTAGACATATCGGGGTTACTTACTTTCTTTATAGGGGCGGATGTGGAGTTTCATTTCGCAACTCACAAGCACTCTGCCGCTGCCGTCACAGTTAGGGCATTTTCTCGAGAAACCCAACTTAGTGACCTTGCCTGTGCCGTGGCATTCACGGCACAAGGCAACTTTCTCCGGTTTGGTCACTTCCTTGATCATACGGTGGTCTCCTCTTTCTTGGGTTCTACATAGAAGGTCTCGTCCTGCGCCACCATGATACCGCATTCGGCCATAGCCGTACCCATCGGAACCTGCTTCTTGGTGATTTCGTTCTCAATGAACTCAACAGCCTCCAGTTCGCGGTCGGCCAGCAGCTTATCCTTGGCGATTTCCTCGCTGGTGCGTACATAGCCAGGCATGAACTTCTTCACCAGCGTCAGCGCACTCGCCCAGGTGAAGCCCTTCAGGGTCTTCAACTTCGGCGTGCCGGTGCGGAAACCGATGGTGCCGTGAGCCATGTCGAGGCTCTTCTTCTTGGTGAACAACTCTGCCTGGTTCTCGGTGGCGAAACTCTGGAGCACGTCAAAGGCTTTGTCCTTCTCAGCGCCCAGAGTGGCCAACTTGTCGGCGTACTTCTCACGGATCTTGGCGCACTGCAGTTCTATCTCTGCATTGATTTTCTGAATCTGTGCGTCACTCTTCGCATAGGTTGCGAATGCTTCATCAGCGGCCTCACGGGTCACGCCGGTGATAATGGTCTTTTTCTGTCTTGCCATTGTCTCTTGTTTTTTGATTGTTATTATTGGTGAACTTAATTTATGCTTGGCCCATACCCACCAAAGGCACGGCGATATAGGTTACTTCTTTTCTGGTATCCTGCGACTCTGTCGGTGCCTCCTGAGCCTTGGCTGGTCTCAAACCGCCCTTGTTCATAATGGCACGCAACTTCACCTGCAGCGCGTCGAGGTCTTTCACGCCCAACTGAGCGAACTCCTTGCCGGCAATGCGCGGGTCCTCGCAAAAGGCATTGACGCGCTGCCAGTCGGTGGTGTCGATACCTGCCTTCTGCATCAGCTTCAGGCACACGCTGCGCTTCTTCCTCAGTTGCTCCTTCCAGCCGGTGCGTTCCTCCAGCGCGGAGCACATGGCGTCGTACTCTTTCTGTGTCATTTCCTTCAGACTCGTGGTCCGACCGTCCGTGAAACTCGACACAAGGGTCTCTTTCATATCCTCGGTATTACCGCCAGGCAGACGGTTCAGTGAGGCATAGAAGCGGTGGTAGTTCTGTACGCTCATGGCAACTTGGCTATTATCATCTTGTGTAACTTGTTACCGGCTGTCTCCAGCCCTTTCTCATAGCCTATCAGCAAACCACAGAAGGCTCCGGCAACGGTACCGGCAATAATGCCGAACACAGGAGCGAGTACTACAACCAGCCAAAACAGCGGATTCCACCATTTCGGGGCTAACACATTCACTTGCTTGATGTCTGTCTTCATATTGCTATCTGGTTAAAATTAAACTTGATTCCCATTTTCTCTGCCCGTGCCTCCATCTTCATGGAGCGTCGGGTGGTTGGTGTAACTGTCGCCTCGTTGGAAGCCCTGGCTATTTCATAGCCTCGCTTACGGAGACCGTTCCTGATACTGATTTTCTCTTGTGGGCATCGCACAACACGGAGGTTCGTCTTCTGCTCAAAGCCCCAGTTGACGCGGACACGCTCTTTCCTGAATGTTTCCTTCCGGCTCTCACCAATGCGACGGTGCATTTCGGCAAAGGCTTCGGCACTCATGCGTTCCTTTTGGCTGGTGCCAGGCTTGAAACGGGTTGCTTTGCCATACTTCAACAGGTTCACCGCTCCGGCATTGCCTCCCATCAGGCGGTTGGCTCTGGCTCCGTGTTCACTGGCGTTGCGCTGCATGGCGGCCACAAACTCCTTGGTCTTCCACAAACCCAGTTCCCGCGCCATCCGTGTCACGCTCCGGGGAGAGGTTCCTAAGTGGTCGGCGAGTTCCTGGTTCTTCGTATGGTCAAAGTTGGCCACAAACCATTCGCGCTGCTCCTGTGTCAAGTCCCTTGCCGTCATACCTGCTCCCTTTCTTTGGATAGTTTGTAACGCTCAGGCAGTACTCTTTCCCACTGGCAAGTCTCGCAGCATTCGCCTTCCTCTTTCACTGGATAGGGGTCATTGCCGTAGCCATAGAAGGTCTTGCTGCAGATGCAGCACTTGTGTTCCTCGTTGTGTACGTCGTCTTCCTCAAACATAGGCTTCAGACCGCAACTCGTCGCCACGTCCAACTCCAGCTTCGCACCCTTGCTCACCCACCAGCCCTTCAGCATGTAGATATACTGGCACTCCAGCAGCATATCAATGTCAACTCTCATGTGCTCTCTCCAGTCGCCTGGCTGAGGCAGTCCGTTTTCAAACGGGTTCACAGGTTCGTAACCCTGTGCGCGGAGGTGGGTCGCTGCTGCACTGAATGCTGCCTTACGCTCCTCCAGATCATAGTGCGCTATCGCACCGCTGATGTAAACTTTCTTGCTCATTGTCTCGTTATTTTATTGTTTTACTATGTTCACTTTCTCGGCGGCTCGAAGGTAGTTGAGTATTCTCGCTGCATACAGGGGGTCGATGGTCTCTATCACACGGCAGCCCTTGGTCTTGGCCATCCGCAGGGTGAGGTCGCACTTGCCGCTATACATCCAGTCGTCGATCACCATCCCGACATTGTCGCCTTTCACTAATAACTGGTATTTGTCCATAGCCTCATACGTTATTGGTTGTTCTTAATACGCCTTCTTCCCATACTACGAAACTGTTGCCTGCATCGGGATTGAAGCGTCCTTGGCAGTAGGCTCGGAAACCGACAACCCTTACTTTCACACCAGCACGGTAGCGAAGCCTGACGGCTGGTTTCCCCAACGGTTGCCCTTTGGCTTCCTGACTGATGAAGATGAAACTCTTCTTTGGGAAGGCTTCGAGCAGGGCTTTCGTTTCCGGCCATTCCCAGCCTGCGTCCTGGAACGAGTCCACGATGATGAACTTAGCACTGTGTCGTTTCTTCAGGCGCTCTGTCAGGTCTTCCACGGTGTCACTGGTCACCACACGGAACCAGCCCTGTTTCTTGTCAAGGTCAAACCGTAGCATTCGCTCCTGGAAAGACTGGTTCAAACCTTCCTCGTAACTCAGGTAGAGCACCTGCCCGTAGTGGGTCAGTTCGTAGGCCAGTTGCATCACGAAAGAACTCTTGCCGCTGGCAGACGCACCGCTGATGAACCAGGTGGAGTTCTCCTCCGGAAAACCGAAGGATTCTTCCCACCGGCCACCCCACGGCAGCGTCTTGTATGTCTTCTTGGCTATTTCTTTCGGACTGTAGGCTCGTTTCATTTCTTTGGCTCCTTTTTCAGTTCTGCAATCAAGAGGTCGGCAAGTTCAACAGCAGTCTTGGCTGGTGCATCCTTGGGTTCCGATGGGTTCATATCGTGGCATGCAATGGGATAAATGTCTTTGGCTATCTCATACCTGCGCTGCTCCCAGTCAACGCCACGTTCGTTTGCCTTGCGCATTTCTTTGTGTATGCCGATGACGGCATCCATATACTGCATTTCTATCTTGGTCAACATATCAGGCTCCTTTCTTTAGTTTCTCAATCTCCGTATAGACTCGTCTCAAACCGCCTTGGCTCTTGCGCACGATCTGACCGATATCGGTTCCCTTCGGGGCGTTCACGCTGGCAACGACTCGCGCCTGCTCCATCAGGAACTCCCTGCGGTCGTCTTCCTGGTCCGGAGTGACACGGCTGTACTTGCCGCCGTAACGGGAGAATATCTCGGCGTAGCCCACCTTCTTGCCTTCCACGTTGCGGTTGATCTTGGCTGCCAGTCCGTCGGCTCCCATCATATACCAGCCGCAGCACATCTCCGTAGCATTCCACAATGCCTTCAGCTCTAAAAAAGCCTCATACTGCAGATCGCCTGCCTCGTCCAAGACCACCAGAGGGCGCTCCATCGAGCGCAAATAGTAAACCAAATCCTCATAGGTGTCCTGGTACTTGCCCGTGGCACCCACGCCGAACTCGTTGGCTATTTTCTTAACCAGGGCGCGTTTTGTCTTCACCTGGCTACAGTCGATATACACGGCGTTGCGGTGCTCATTCACATACCATCGAGCGGTGTACGTCTTGCCAATGTTCGGAAGGTCGCACAATATCACGCTCAGGCTACGCTCCTGGCAAGCCTCTAACTGTGTGGTGATATAGTCGAAGGTCGCGGTCCTTGCACCCTTCCACTCGATAGAGTCGCGCAGGTTCACGTCCAGACGGCGGGCAATGTTCACCCAGTTGGCATCACTCAGAGCCTTATCCGTCTGACCCTTCTTCAGACTGTTGTACACGCTTGCAGAAATTCCCAGCGCGGCAGCGTGCTTGGCATCGCTGGGGTAGTTTGCTCGGTTGGTGGCTATCGCCTCCAGAATCCGCTGTTTGTTCGCTGTTGTAATCATATTCTAACGGCGTTTTAATGGGTTTCTAAATATCGGCTATTGGGTCGGGCTTCCATCGGCTTCTGACTGGCTGCTCCTCCTTAATCTGGGGCTCCAGTTCCACGGCTTCTGCCTGTTGTGGCGTTGCCGATGGCTTCAATATGCCCACCTCGTCGATAGCGTGGTCTTTTACATACTTGCTGAACTTCGCAATCTTCTTGCGCTGCTCGATATAGTTCACGGTGTCCTCTTCGGTTTGCTCTGCCATCACACGGTTGTAGGTCTGTACTTTCTCCACGTGGTCGATGTACTTGTCACCTTGGAAGATGTAAACTTCCGTTGGTTTGCCTTCCTCGTCTGGCATATAGTAGGCGGTCACCTGATAATCATTCGGGCGAAGTTTCTCCAGAACACTGGTATCACTCAGCCACCAGTCTTCATGTGCCACACGCACCGTCGAGTTCCTCCTGATGCTCGTTTCCACACGCTCACCGATGTAGCGTGCCAGCGTCAGTTTGTCAAGAGGCTGCAGGGTCGGGTTGATGCGCTCACAGAGAACGTCCCACCTTGTCATGCCGGGGAACTTCTTCTGGTTGGGGTGCAGTTGGTGGTTCCACTCA
>SFJN01000284.1 GCA_004555055.1 Bacteroidales bacterium
CACCTGCTACTGTTCAAGACAAGGAGGCGCTTGCGGATTTGTTTTATGCGCATTTGTCTGAGAATGTCGAATATATTTCCCATGGCGAGATGCAGATGGGAATCGGACATCTTGTTTTCAATGGCGAGGAATATGTGCCGCAACTCGATGCGGACAGCCGTCATCTGTGGCTTACATATATTGAGGAACACATGACGACGGACGGGACGGCGGTATTCAAGGCGGAAGATGCCGCAGGAAAGCTGCTCGGCTTCTGCGTCCTCGAAACCGATTCCGACGGCGGCGCTCCTTTCGGCGTCCTCTGTGATATTCTTGTCAATGCTGCTGCGCGTGGCCGGGGTGTCGGAGGCCGTTTGTTTGCCGCAGCCGAAGATTGGTTCCGTCAGAGGAACCTGAAAGACGTTTATCTCGAATCCGGCAAGAATAATCACCATGCCCATGAGTTTTTTATGCGCCGCGGATTCATGAAGGTGTCCGAAGTTTACTACAAAGGTGGTAAATAAAGAGTGTCTGCTTGGTGCGTGAACTCTTTCGCGACTCCCTTTGCATAGCAGCTCCTTTTGCATGGCTGCGTCAGGAGGTCGGACTCGTCCGCTCAGGTGCTTCGCAATTCGCGTCCTGAGTTCCGCCTCCTGCCGCTCGATACAGGCTGGTTGAATTCTTGGACGACCTGGCGGGTGCGAGTATTATTATATTTGAGTGCAATCGACAGAAAATCAGTCTGATACGATGATATGACTTGCTTTTGGGACTCGCCAGGTTGTATGTTTTGTCATAGGACCTGGCAGACGTGAAAATGCGAAATTGGCTGTCTGTTAGAGCGTTGTGCGAATTTCCTCCCGCCCGGTCGTCGCAAATCCATGCCGCCGGCATCCGCGACCAGCCTGCCGCCAGGTTCGCCGAAATTCGCCTCTGCGTCTATTGCCGCTCCTGCTGGTTCAGGTCAATGATTTTGTGCAAAAAATTTTTCATCGTGTAACCCTCGCATCCATCGTCATTTAAAATGATAAACCCTGTAACAGGACTGAAAAAAGGCGAAAAAAAAGTTCGGGAAAAGTTTGGAAGTTCAAAAAAAGTCCCTACCTTTGCAATCCCGTTTGAAACAAGGGGGTCTGACAAGGACCGCAAGTGACAGACAGGGAGTCAGAAAAAGAGGGGCGGAAGTTCCTGAGTATGACGAAGTTCATTGAAAAGACTGAAGACAAAGTACAAGTAGCAAGTACCGAAACGAAAATAATCGAGAGCGTTGATTTCTTTAGGAAATTGAGAATGTCGGGTTCAAGCTAAGAGATATAGAGATATACAAAGAAGAGTTTGATCCTGGCTCAGGATGAACGCTAGCGGCAGGCTTAACACATGCAAGTCGAGGGGCAGCGCGGAGTAGCAATACTCTGGCGGCGACCGGCGGAAGGGTGCGTAACACGTGAGCGACTTGCCCGTCACAGGGAGATAACCGCTGGAAACGGCGACTAATATCCCATATGATGGCGATCTGCATGGATTGTCATTGAAAGATTCATCGGTGACGGATAGGCTCGCGGGGCATTAGCTAGACGGCGGGGCAACGGCCCACCGTGGCGACGATGCCTAGGGGTTCTGAGAGGAAGACCCCCCACACTGGGACTGAGACACGGCCCAGACTCCTACGGGAGGCAGCAGTGAGGAATATTGGTCAATGGGCGGAAGCCTGAACCAGCCATGCCGCGTGAAGGACTAAGGCCCTATGGGTCGTAAACTTCTTTAGACGCAGAGCAATAAGGGTCTCGTGAGATCCGATGAGAGTATGCGTAGAATAAGCATCGGCTAACTCCGTGCCAGCAGCCGCGGTAATACGGGGGATGCGAGCGTTATCCGGATTTATTGGGTTTAAAGGGTGCGTAGGCGGAAGTGCAAGTCAGCGGTGAAATCCCCGCGCTCAACGCGGGAGTTGCCGTTGATACTGTACATCTGGAATGCTCTTGCCGTGGGAGGAATGAGTAGTGTAGCGGTGAAATGCATAGATATTACTCAGAACACCGATTGCGAAGGCATCTCACGAAGGGGCGATTGACGCTGAGGCACGAAAGCGTGGGTATCGAACAGGATTAGATACCCTGGTAGTCCACGCAGTAAACGATGATGGCTAACTGTCGGGTTTTAGGATTCGGCGGCCAAGCGAAAGCGATAAGCCATCCACCTGGGGAGTACGACCGCAAGGTTGAAACTCAAAGGAATTGACGGGGGCCCGCACAAGCGGAGGAA
>SFJN01000285.1 GCA_004555055.1 Bacteroidales bacterium
TCATGAACAACGCATAATTGTTAGCGCGGATTATACAAGTTGGCACAGAAACAAGAAGCCTCACGGACCAAGCGGACTTGTCAATGGCGCAAGTTGGCAGGCAAAGCGACAAGAATCAAAAAACTTTCGTCGGGCAGCGGATTGGTTAAGGTAAAGTTTTCGGCCAACTGCCGAGACTCAAGACATAAGCTGGAAAAGGAGTTTGGCGGGTTGTCCTGCCAGTGAGACTTGACGTTTTGGGCACTGTAGGTGCATAAGACGGCCGAAACAACATCTATCCATTTTGGCTTGGTTTCTCAACCTGTTTTTAAGAATCACCCTTAAAGCTGCGCACGAAAGGCTTTTCTTGTTGGATTTCGGCGCAACCGACAAACCCTGTGGAGTGCGTACAGTCGCTAACCCAAAAACATGTTGCTAAACGGTACATGATTGGAGAAAAGTTCTTACCTTTGCGTCATGAATCGTAGCAGCAATATAAATATGTATGAGGGTCTTGCCTCATATTTCCTTCCTACGGGTGTCTTGGAGTACTTTGAGGTGACTGATTTCGCTGAGGTTCCGGCACAGGACACCGAAGTTCTGTATACAACCGAGCTTCACATTTATCTTGATGAACGTGACAATCGCACTCCTGACATGAGAGGTTCAGTAAGTGATGGCTTTGGTGAAGAGTCATGCCTTCTGGATTTTCCCACACGTGACAGGAAAACAGTCCTCCATGTACGCAGGCGTCGTTGGACAATGCCAGACGGTACAACCAAGTCTGTGGATCTCGACAGGAAGATACAGCTGAAGCATCCCGGCACGCGATACTCTAAAGACTTCGCGCTTTTTTTAAAGAAAGCGGATGGACAATGAGACGGTAAGCGCCCGTCAGATAGGCTATACATACATGATTAACGGTGCCACGTTCGCGAAGAGATACAAGGACACCCTGAGTGACTTCGAGACGTGGGAACAGAAGAAGCATGCCTCCGAATGGATTCTGCTTCCGCAAAACATTGGCACGGAGCATGGCATAGACGAGACCTCCCTCCAAGGCGAGTTGTACACCATTGTCCACAACAAGGAAGCCCATGGTCGCAAGGGAGCAATCGTTGCGGTTGTCAAGGGAACAAACCCTGCAGATGTGCTGAGAGTGCTCATGCAACTTCCTGAGGACAAGCGGGAAATGGTTGAGAGCATCACGATGGATCTTTCTGATTGTATGCGTGCCATCGCAAGAGAAGCATTCCCTAAAGCCACAGTTATCCGTGACTGCTTCCATGTCGTCAAACGAGGCGGCGAAGGATGCGAGGAGATACGTCTGCACCTGAAACGAGAGGCAGTAAAGGAACTGAACAGGCAGAAGGCTGAGTGGCGCAAATATCTCGAAGGACTGGCTGCGCAGAGAAAGTCCTATCGAAAAAGAATGAAAGAGAAACACGGAAAGAAGTGGAAGAAAAGCAGGCGTGGAAGGAAGCCCAAGAGGCTGAACACCCGCTTTGAGCCTCCAAGGCTTGCAAACGCAGAGACACTCGTAGAGGCATTGACGAGGTGTCGTAAGCAACTGTCCATGAGCCGTGAGAAATGGAGTGTGACACAAGAAAAGCGAGCCAAGATACTCTTTGAGCTATACCCAAAGCTGGAACAGGCATACAACCTGACGGGTTCCCTCAGAGCCATATTCCGCAACAAGAAACTCACTAAGGAAACCGCAAAGGAGAAGTTTGAAGAATGGTATGAGAAAGTTGCTCGATGCACCCTACGTGAAATCAAGTCCGTACGCGATACTATCAAGTTTTATGAGGATGAGATATTGAACTACTTTAATGGGCGAAAGACAAACGCATCAGCTGAGTCACTCAACTCAAAGATCAAATGCTTCCGGTCGCAGGTGAAAGGAGTTAGAGACATCCCTTTCTTCATGTACCGTTTAGCAACTGTTTTGGGTTAGCGACTGTACGCACTCCACAGGGTTTGTCGGTTGCGCCATGTTGAGCCGATAGTGGGTCCATTTCTTCTGCCAGTCCACTTGCCAGGTGAGGGAGTGGGGGCGTGAGTCGGAGGTGGGCTTGGCGCCGTTGCGGGTAAGCTCGTGGAAATAGGAGTAGTTGAGCTTCCACGACAGTCCGCAGCTGTAGCGGGCCACCAGGGCCACGTCGACGCTTGCCAGGCTGGTGCCTTCCACATTCTCGTAGTGCATGGCTCCGCGGCCGTTGTCGAGCGAGGGGTCCCAAAGGGTCGTGATCTCGTCGTC
>SFJN01000286.1 GCA_004555055.1 Bacteroidales bacterium
TGCCAAGGGTGACACCAAGGCCGGTGAGGCAAGCGTGAAGCAGATTGCCGCCGCCAACCTGGTGGTGTTCCAGATCAACGAGAGCAAACTCTCGAACGAAGGTCGCGTGAACCTTGGCATCCTCGCCGAGGTGATGAAGCAGGGCGACCCGAACATGGTGTACACCGTGACGGGCTATGCCGACCGCGGAACGGGTGACGCCGCCACCAACGAGCGTCTGAGCCGCGAGCGTGCCGAAGCGGTATACGAATGCCTGACGAAGGAATTCGGCGTGCCTGCCAAGATGCTCCGCATCGACTACAAGGGTGGTGTGGAGAACATGTACTATGACGATCCCCGCCTGAGCCGCGCGGTAATCACTAAGGGAGAGTAAATAATTTTTTAGTTTTTGAGAAATCGCCGCCCGTCGCAAACGCGACGGGCGGCGATTTGTTTGAGGCGGAGGGCCCGGAGGGTCCGGAAGTTTCCGGATGGTCCGGAGTTTCCGGATGGTCCGGAAGTTCCGGAAGTTCCGGATATTCCGGAGGGGCATTTGCCCCCCGGGAAAATGAAAAGATGTGGACAAAGAGAGGGCTTTTAACGTATTTTTTGTGCTTTTTCTTGGTGAAACACAAAATATACCCTACTTTTGTCCACAGAACTTACAAAACTTAAGCAAAACACGAGCAGATTATGAAGCATTATTTACTCCTTTCTTCCCTTATGGCCCTTTCGGCCTCTGCACAGGCGCCGAAAGAGGTGCTTTTCAGCCTGGGATCGAGCGACCAACTGGAATATACGGAATTCACCTACAACGCATTTTCCAAGGTGCTCACCCGTACCTACATCGAATACTCCGAAAGCCTCCTCTGCGTGGATACCCACACCTACGACGACAAGCAGCAACTGACGAGCATCCTTACCGAACAGGACCTTACCGGTGGTCTGGACTTCGAAAAACTGCAGCCCGCCTGCCGCGTGGACTACCAGTATGACGACCGTGGCAACCGCATCGGGCGCGACAACTTCAACCGCCGCAACGGACAGCTGGAGCACAGCGCACACATCGCCTATAACTACGACGAGGACAACCGCCTGGTGAGCGAAGAGCAGTTCTGGGCCTTCGACCCCGAAGCCCCCTTCTTCCGCATCGTCTATACCTACAACGAGGAGGGACAGCGCGTGAGTGCCGAGGAATTCCAGCAGGACTGGTTCGAAAAGGACGTATACAAGTTCAGCGGCCGCCTGGAATACTACTACGACGATGAGGGTCGCCTCGACCAGACCGCCTATTTCTATGTCACCGGACGTGACGCGGAGACGGGCGAGGACTACGTCGAGCTGATGAACACCGAGCAGTATTACTACAGTGCCGCCGGTGACGTGTCGAAGCACGAGGTGCTGTCGGCATCGGGAAAGGTGACGAACCGCGAGACCTACTACTACGACGAGGATGTGCCCGTGGAGGATGTGGCATATCCCGCTACCCCGGAATACGTCATCGGACAGTTGCAGTATGCCAAGCACAAGGTGACGCGTGAGGAGATTTTCGGTACTAACCTCAACACCGGTGAACTCACCTATTCGCACTCCATGGTCTACAACTACGAGCCCAACACCGTGGGCATCGACAGGGTGCAGGCCGACAATGGCAACCTGACGGTGGACTATAACGCCGAGAGCCGGAGCCTCCGCCTCGAGGGGAATGCCGACGGTGCCAGCGTGCGCATCGTAAGTGCTTCGGGACAGACGCTCCTCAGCACTGCCACCGCTACGGGTGAGCACAGCATCAGTACGGGCGAACTTACCCCCGGAACATACATCGCCATCGTGCACAAGCCCGGACAGGGCACCGTGGCACAGAAATTCATGGTGAGATAATTTGAGTGCCGCGAGCCGAGAAGGCTCGCGGATTTTTTTTGTGGAGGGGGGATGTTCCGGAGGGTTCCGGAGGGTCCGGATGTTCCGGAGGGTCCAGTGGGGGCGGGGGGAAAGCGGGGACTTTGATATGGCTGTCCTTCTGCTTTTTTTGTAAAAAACTGCAAAATGTGGCAGTGAAAATCGAATTACAGAGACATTCTGTTGCAAAAGCGCAGGGAAAATTATAATTTTGCACGAGAATCGGAAAGTGTACGTTGGAAAGAACCATTGGATTTCATCCTTCGTTTTCTCGCCATGGCATAATCCAAACAAGTTTGGCTTCTGCTCATATGGCTTAACGAAAACGTTGGATTTCATCCTTCGTTT
>SFJN01000063.1 GCA_004555055.1 Bacteroidales bacterium
CGGATGCATCCGATGATTTCGTTCACATCCTTCACACCGTGGGCATCGAGCCACTCGTTCATGCCGTCGATGACCTTCATGGTGACTGTGGGGTCGACGAAATTTGCGGTACCAATCTGTACGGCGGTGGCACCGAGCATCATGAACTCCAGGGCATCGGTGGCGTTGGAAATGCCTCCGAGTCCGATGACGGGAATCTTCACGGCCTTTGCCACCTGACTCACCATACGGAGTGCCACAGGCTTGACGCAGGGACCGGAAAGTCCGCCGGTGCCGATGCTCAGACGCGAGCAGCGGCGCTCGATGTCGACACTCATGCCCATCAGCGTGTTGATGAGCGATACGGCATCGGCACCTTCAGCCTCCACGGCACGGGCAATGGCGGCAATGTCGGTGACGTTGGGCGAAAGTTTCACGATGAGCGTCTTGTCGTAGGCTTTGCGGACGGCGCGTACCACAGAGGCGGCACCTTCGCAGGATGTGCCGAAAGCCATGCCGCCGTCCTTGACGTTGGGGCACGAAATATTGAGCTCGATGGCAGGAATGTGCTCAAGTCCGTTGATGCGGGCGGCACATTCGGCATAGTTCTCAGGAGCGCTTCCGGAGACATTGACGATGACATTGCTGTCGATGCCGGCAAGCTGGGGATAGATGTGTGTGGCAAAGTGTTCCACACCCTTGTTCTGAAGGCCGACACAGTTGAGCATGCCGGATGCCGATTCGGCCATTCGGGGATAGTCGTTGCCCTGACGGGGCTGGAGGGTGGTACCCTTCACCACGAAGCCTCCCAGACGGTTGAGGTCGACGAGGTCGGCGAACTCAAGGCCATAGCCGAAAGTTCCGGAGGCCGTCATCACAGGGTTCTTGAGGGAAAGGTTGCCTATCTTTACTTGAAGATTTGCCATAACGGGATTGTTCTATGGATGAGAATGATGGGGTTCCGGAAGTTCCGTACATGCTTGCTACCATAGCGGATGTCAGAAGATGCGGTGTTTCCGGCGGTTGAGGAGTGAAATCTGCAATATGGAAATCAAGAACTTAGAACCAGGTAAGCTCAGTGGTGGGGAATACAGGCCCTTCGGTGCATACGCAGACATTGCCGCGCACGGTCTTCTCGACGCAGCAAAGGCAGGCACCGAGTCCGCAGGCCATCATGTTCTCGAGACTCACTTCGCAGGGCACTCCGGCCTGGCGTGCCCAGAGTGCCACGGCACGCATCATGGGTTTCGGACCGCAGGCAGCGGCGGCATCGAAATGCTTGGCGCCGAGGATGCTGTGCTGGGTGACGAAACCGCGTTCGCCGAGGGTAGCGTCTTCGGTGGTCACAGACACCTCGCCCAACTCACGGAAACGCTCCAGCTGCAGGATGTCCTTGGCACTGCGGCCTCCAAGGAGGAAGTGGGGACGGGCACCGGCCTTGAGGAGGGCCTTGCCATACTGGAGCATGGGAGCGGTACCCACTCCACCGCCGACGAGGAGGATGTCGCCAGCCGTATGGATGGTGAAACCGTTGCCGAGGGGGAAGAGGGTGCTGAGGGTGTCGCCCTGACGGAGCCGCGCAAGGGCTCGCGTACCGGGGCCCACAAGGTGGATGAGCAGGTCGAGGCGATTGGTCCCGGCATCGCACCAGTTGATGCTGATGGGGCGGCGGAGCATCACCTTGGGTTCGCCCTCGACAGCAAGCTGCACGAACTGTCCGGGAAGACATTCCGGCATCTCGCCCGAAGGGTCGGAAAGAGAAAGCAGCACATAGTCGTCGCGAAGGAATTCCACCTGGGTGATGACCATGTCTTTGAGGTACTTTTTCATGTCGTGTATCGTTTTTTCCGGCAGCACCTTCCGGTCGCCGCCTTGGGATTCTCATTCAGGATTATCGTCATTTGACGCCCGTCCTGTACTTCGGCAGGCGCAGGGTGTCGAGGATTTCGACGGGGAGGTCGAAGCGATTGATGAGGGCACTGTCGGCGGCATGCGTGCCCCGACGGTTAAGGTCGGCGGCCGCCAGACGGTAAGCCTCCTTGAGGAGCTTCAACTGCTGTTGCTTGCGGGGCTTCTTCAACACATCGGTCCGGAAACAGAGTGCCGCCCTCGAAACGGTGTCGGCCTTCCAGACAATGCGGTGTCCGAAACCTACAGAGGCAAGCGTGGCGTAGGGTTCGGGAAGCATGGCGGCATCCACCTGGCTCTCGTCGAGCATATGTTGCCGCAGGACAATGTCGTTGATCTGCGCCTGATAGATGTCAGACTCCTTGAGGCCTGCCGACGCCAGGGCCTGCTTCAGACATTCCGAGGAGGCCGAGAAGCGTGCCACGGCTACTGTGCGCTTGCGCATCTTCGCCACTTCGCGAATACGCAGCATGACACTGGTGACCATCCGCCAGGTGTTTTCAAGGCGTATGGCCTCGGTAAGCTCCGGCATGGGGTAGAAACGCTTCGGGGCAGGGGTTGCCGTCCCTTTGGCGGCACCGGATTTTGCAGAGCCTCCAGAGGCGGGTTTCGTTGTCTTGCCTCCTTTTCCTCCTTTGGCGCTCTTGCCTTGCTGCCTTACGGCATGCGTGGCTTTGCCCTCTACCTCCCGATAGCGGGCAAGGCGTGCATCGTCGATGACGGCAGCGTCGTAGACTCGGGTGCGACGCATGATGGAATCGATGTCGAACTGCGAACGTTCGGTGCGGATGGCGAGCTGCAGTCCGAGGCTGTCGCAGACACCGCTCTCCACGGCATGATAGAACGGAAGGCAGTCGAGCGTTGGGGTGCAGATGATGTTGAGGGCAAGCGTATCGACGACGATGGCCTCACGGGGCTGCTTCCCGCCTTCGGCATCACCCTTGTCCGGGAAGAGCGAAAAGAGCACTGCCGCCAGGACCACCGTGCCGGCTGCTACGGCTATCCATGCGTTGCGCGAGAGCGAGGAGAAGAATTTCAGACTTTTTTCTTTCCACATGATAGAGAAGTTACTGTTTGGAGAGAGGCTTTCCGCCAGAAGATGCTGCAACTGCAACAGAGAAAGAGAGAGAAAACAAGCGGGGAAAGCCGGACAGACAGAAAAAAACGGCCCCGTCTTTCTACCGGAAGAAGAACGACGGGGCCGTAAGGAAGTGAGGCAGTTTTCCTGAAGGTAGAACTAATATCTCACTGCCTCAGTTACGGGTTTATCCCTGGATGGCAGCCACACCGGGGAGCACCTTGCCCTCGATGGCCTCGAGGAGTGCACCACCACCGGTGGAGATGTAGGAAACCTTGTCGGTAAGTCCGAACTTGGTGACGCAGGCTACAGAGTCGCCGCCACCGATAAGGGAGAATGCACCTTCGGCAGTAGCCTCAGCGATGGCTTCGCCGATGGCACGGCTACCTGCGGTGAAGTTGTCGAATTCGAACACTCCGGCAGGACCGTTCCACAGGATGGTCTTGCAGCCCTTGATGGCCTCAGCGAAACGCTTCTGTGCCTCGGGACCTGCATCCAGACCTTCCCATCCTTCGGGGATGGCATTGGCAGGGCATACCTGGGTGTTGGCATCGTTGGAGAAGGCATCGGCGGCCACAGCATCGGGAGCCATGACGAGCTCTACGCCGTTCTTCTTGGCAAGTTCCTCTACACCGAGTGCCACATCGAGTTTGTCGAGCTCTACGATGCTGTTACCGATTTCACCACCGTGAGCCTTGGCGAAGGTGTAGGTCATACCACCGCAGAGGATGAGCTTGTCGACCTTGCCGAGGAGATTCTCGATGATGCCGATTTTGGAGGAAACCTTGGAACCGCCCATGATGGCGATGAAGGGACGCTTGATGTCCTTGAGGACAGCATCAACGGCCTTCACTTCCTTCTCCATGAGGAAGCCGAGCATCTTGCTGTCGGCATCGAAGTAGTCGGCAATGACAGCAGTCGAAGCGTGCTTGCGGTGAGCGGTACCGAATGCGTCCATCACGTAAAGGTCGGCATAGCTGGCGAGGGTCTTTGCGAACTCCTTCTGGCGGGCCTTCATTTCCTTCTTGGCCTCGTCGTATTCTGGAGTACCCTTCTCCACACCTACGGGCTTGCCTTCCTCTTCGGGATAGTAGCGGAGGTTCTCGAGGAGAAGCACTTCACCGGGCTTGAGGGCGGCAGCAGCCTCCTGGGCCTTGGCGCAGTCGGGAGCAAAGGTGACAGGGGTTCCGAGGGCTTCGGCAACGGCGTCCTTAATCTGTCCGAGGGAGAGTTCGGGCTTTACCTTACCCTTGGGCTTGCCCATATGGCTCATGATGATGAGCGCACCGCCCTGTGCGAGGATGTGCTTGAGGGTGGGGAGGGCACCGCGGATACGGGTGTCGTCGGTAATCTTACCGTCCTGAAGGGGCACATTGAAGTCTACGCGCACGATAGCCTTCTTGCCTGCAAAATTGCATTCAGAAATTGTCATTGTTTCGTGGTTTTATGTGTTTGTTGTGGTTTTCGTACGCGCAAATTTACAACTAAATTCTGAGGATGCAAACATTACCGCGGCTTTTTTGCCGATTTCGGCGGTTTTGGTTTTCCCAAAAGTCAGCAAGACTTTTGTTTTTACTTCCGCGAGGGGCAGAAATCCTTCGGCAAAACGCTGCAAAACGCTGTGTGGCAGCGGTTGGGAAGGCAAAAAAAAAGCGGTTCTTCAGGGAAATCCTGTGTCTGTTGCGCATCTCAGAAAAAACAAGACAAACCTCTTGCACTTGATGCAAAATGTCGCTTATGAGCCATTGATGCTGCAGCCGTCTGCCCCCCCTCCTCCGAGCGACCTCTGACATTTTCAGCCTGCCACCTCATCACCTTATCGGGTTTACCGCCCTCCCCTTTTCCTGCACCTTTTTTATGTATCCTACACCCTGTTCTACATCTGAAACTGTCAGAAAACACAGGAAGTCGAACGTTTCGTTAAGCGAGCGCAGAAGCCAAACTTGTTTGGATTATGCCGAGCGACAGAACCGATGGAGCAGCGAGAGGAGAGGCTGAGTTTACTCAGACTATCCCGAGTCGCGACAGAGGAAGACGAAGTCAAACGAAGGTAGCATTACCAAGGCTTTGGTGTAGGAAATGCAGGACTTTTTCTGGATTTTTTTGAAGGAGGGAGGAAGGGAAGGAAACCGGAAATCGAAAACATCGGACTTCTTTGCATCAAACATCCGTACTTTCATGCCAAAACCTCGGCACTTTACCTCATAGAAGTCCGATGTTTTTGATTCCCCGGAAACCGTTTCCTTGAGTGGGACGTGCTGTTCTTTTCTGAATCGTATGGATTGTGTTTCGTAGCTGAAACTGGGGTTTACTGATGCGCCAAAAAAAAACGCCCCACAATCCTTCCGCGGGGGAAGCACTGTGGAGCGTGGTTTTGCATGTTATTCCGGTGGGTGTGTGCCGCGTGTTTCATCGCGGCCGGCACGTCCGGAAGCTTTTCGGGTCAGGATTATTCGCCCTTCTCCATCTGAGCCTTGAGGGCAGCCAGAGCGTCGATGTCACCGAGGGAGTTGACGGCAGCCTGGTTCTGGATAACGGGAGCCTCCTCCTTCTGTGCGCGGGGAGCACGGGGAGCACGGGGCTTCTTCTCGGCACGAGCCTCCTCGAAGGTGCGGGTGTGGCTTACGAGGATGCGCTTGCTGTCCTTGTTGAATTCGAGCACCTTGAAGTCGAGGGTCTCACCCTTCTCTGCCTTGGTGCCGTCGGCCTTCACGAGGTTCTTGGGAGTAGCGAAGCCTTCAACGTCGTCACCGAGGGAGATGACAGCGCCCTTCTCTACAACCTCTACCACGGTACCCTGGTGTACGGTACCCTCTGCGAACTGGCCTTCGAAAGCATCCCAGGGGTTGGCCTCGAGCTGCTTGTGGCCAAGGCTGAGACGACGGTTGTCCTTGTCAATCTCGAGCACCTTCACCTCGATGGGCTCACCAATCTTGGTGAACTCGCTGGGGTGCTTCACCTTCTTGGTCCAGCTGAGGTCGGAGATGTGGATCAGACCGTCTACGCCTTCCTCAAGTTCTACGAACACGCCGAAGTTGGTGAAGTTGCGCACCTTGGCGGTGTGCTGGCTTCCAACGGGGTACTTCACTTCGATGTCCTTCCAGGGATCGTCCTTGAGCTGCTTGATACCAAGGCTCATCTTGCGGTCGGTGCGGTCGAGAGTAAGGATGACAGCCTCGATTTCGTCGCCTACCTTGAGGAAATCCTGTGCGGAACGGAGGTGCTGGCTCCAGCTCATTTCGCTGACGTGGATAAGACCTTCCACACCGGGAGCGATTTCCACGAATGCTCCGTAGTCGGTCATTACCACTACGCGGCCGCGTACCTTGTCGCCGACCTTGAGCTCTGCATCAAGAGCATCCCAGGGATGGGGAGTGAGCTGCTTGATACCGAGGGCGATGCGACGCTTCTCCTCGTCGAAGTCGAGGATAACGACCTTCACCTTCTGGTCGAGCTCGACAATCTTCTTGGGATCGTCTACGCGGCCCCAGCTGAGGTCGGTGATGTGAACGAGTCCGTCCACACCGCCAAGGTCGATGAACACACCGTAGGAGGTGATGTTCTTGACGGTACCCTCGAGCACCTGTCCCTTTTCGAGCTTGCTGATGATTTCCTGCTTCTGGGCCTCGAGTTCTGCCTCGATGAGTGCCTTGTGGCTGACAACGACATTCTTGTATTCCTGGTTAATCTTGACAACCTGGAATTCCATGGTCTTGCCGACGAATACATCGTAGTCGCGGATAGGCTTGACGTCGATCTGGCTTCCGGGGAGGAAGGCTTCGATACCGAATACGTCTACAATCATACCGCCCTTCGTACGGCACTTGATGAAGCCCTTGATGACTTCCTTGCTTTCGAGGGCAGCATTGATGCGCTCCCACGACTTGCTGGCACGGGCCTTCTTGTGCGAAAGCACGAGCTGACCCTTCTTGTCCTCGAGATTCTCGACATAGACTTCTACGGTGTCACCGGGGGCGAGGTCGGGATTGTAGCGGAACTCGCTTACGGGGATGATACCGTCGCTCTTGGAACCGATGCGGACAACCACTTCACGCTTGCCGACGCTGATGACAGTACCGTCGGTCACCTCGTGCTCGTGAACATGGTTGAGGGTTTCATCATAGGCAGCTTCTGCGGCCTTCTTGTCTACTTCTGCAGCAGCACCGGATTCAAAGGCGTCCCAGTCAAAGTCTGCAAGGGGAGCAATGTTTTTAAGATTCTCCATTGTAATGTTAATGGTTAATAAATGGGGTTTGTTAAGTAAAAATAGATAATAAAACGGATTGACCTTGCCATGCCGCGGAGGGTGTCCCATGAATGGAGAATTCGGGCTGCGCCCACGCTTTATCGCAAAATCGCGGCAAAATTACGTTTTTCCAATGGTTTTACGTGTTTTTCCTGCAGATTATTTTGCTGTTTGTGCCGTTTTTTCATCATAATTGTTACATTTGCGCTTCAGAAACAGCAAAACCTTGCGTTTCATGTCTTGTGCCTCTGCCTAAAGGAGATGGCATAACATCCTCATTTTCACTCTTCTGAAATCCTTTTCAAGCCTTGCTTACCATCTACAAAGCCTCTGCCGGTTCGGGAAAGACCTTCACGCTTTCCGCCACTTTCATCGCCCACCTCATCAGCCAGGGCACGGACAATGCCCACAAGCACCAGCTTGCCGTAACCTTTACCAACAAGGCTACGGCGGAAATGAAGGGACGCATCCTGCAGAACCTCTACGCCCTGGCCTTCGGGAATGACGATGCCGACGGTTTCTTCAAAGCCGTGAAGGCCGAACTTCCTGAAGAGATTCCAACCGACGAAATCCGCCGACGGGCACGCACAGCCCTCTATGCGCTCATTCACGACTACGACCAGCTCCACGTCCGCACCATCGACTCCTTCTTCCAGTCGCTCCTTGCCAACCTGGCACACGAGGTAGGATTCTCCACAAGCTTCAAAGTGGAAATCGACGACAAGAACATCCTTTCCAAGGCCGTCGACCGATTCCTTGAGGGAGTGAAGGAGGACTCCGACGAACTGGAATGGCTCATGAGTTTCGTGACACAACGCCTCGAGAACGACACTCCGTGGAATGTGGCGGGAGAGCTCCGTAACCTGGCGGGCGAACTGCTGAAGGAAAAATACATGAAACGGCGCCATCTGCTGCACCGCAGAGAACTTTCGGAAGAAGAGCTTGCTGCCTTTCCCGAAAGCATTGACCTTACGAACACGGTCGTGGACAACTACCGGAAGGTCCTCAAGGAAAAGGAGCGCCACACACGGGAAAACCTGGCAGAAATCGCCTGGCAGACCGACGATGCCATACACTCGACACTCGGATACGACCACATTTCGAACGGCACACGATGGGTGGAGCCACCCATACGTGCGGTGGCGGACGAAAGCATCCCCTATGGCAGGCTCAACGGATTTTCCGCCTCCTTCCGGGCCTATGCCTCCGGGGAGAAGGAAATGCTGAAAGCCGCCGACCGGAAAAAGGAGGAACTGTGCCGACAGAGCGAGATGGTGAAGGAATATATGCAACGCCTTGTCGACAACTTTGACGAGAGCGGCCATGTCCTCAACTCCTGCGCCCTCAGCCTTGCCAACATCTATCCACTGCGGCTGCTCGACAGCATTGACCACGAGGTGGAAGAACTCAACCGCGAAAACGACCGCTTCATGCTGGCATACACGCCTCTGCTCTTCGACAAGCTCACCGGAAACACCGACACCTCGTTCGTCTTCGAACGCGCCGGCACACAGTTCCAGCACGTGATGATCGATGAATTCCAGGACACTTCGCCCCTGCAGTGGAAGAACATGCATCACCTGCTGGTGGAAAACATGGCACAGGGCAATTCCTGCATGCTTGTAGGCGATGTGAAACAGGGCATCTACCGCTTCCGCGGCGGCGACTGGAACACCCTTGCCAACTTCCGCGAAGAAAGCATCGACGGGGAAAAGATGGTAGACATCAGGACCCTCAAACGCAATTTCCGCAGCGGCAGGGAGATTGTGGCATTCAACAACAGCATTTTCACCGCCGCACCTGCAGCAGTGGACAACTGGCTCGCCGAAGACCGCGGCTTCACGCCCGACCAGCTGCCGCCTTCGCAGTCGGCATGCCGCATCTATCCTATACCCGACCCCCGGAACGACACCCACGAAGTGACGCAGATTGCCGTGAACGAGGGTGGATATGTACGTGTGGAGTTCTTGGATTCCGCCGAAACAAAAGCGACAGGGAAACGGAAGAAAGAGGCCATGGAAGCATCCGGACAGGAGGAAGGCGGGGAGAAGGAAAAGGTGGAAGACCTGCTGGCGGCACAGATTGAACGTCTGCACAGCTGCGGAATCCCCTACGAAGAAATGGCCATCCTGGTCCGCAACAACCTCGACACCACACGGATTCTCCGCCATTTCGAAATCTCACATCCCGAAGTGCCGATGGTGTCGGAAGAGGCCTTCCTGCTCGATGCCTCGCCCGCCGTACAGGCCATCATCCACGCCCTGAAATACGTGGAGAACCGTACGGACGACATCGCAAAGGAATATGTGCTGAACCGTCTCGAAGAAAGCGAGAAACCTGCCGTCATGCGGATGCTCGACCGCTGGCACAGCGAACATTACGGCGGACTGCCTTTCTATGAAATCGTCACACGGTTGACGGAAGTGCTGCATCTCGACCGCATGGAGGGACAGTCGCCCTATCTCTACTGCTTCCTCGACACCATGCTGAAGCACATCGACGAGAACACTTCCGACATCCGCGAATTCCTCAGGACGTGGGAGGAACGCCTCCACCGCACGGCACTGCCTTCTGCAGCCGTCAAGGGGGTGCGCATCATCACCATCCACAAGTCGAAGGGTCTGGCATTCCATACCGTGCTGCTCCCCTACAACGACTGGGTTATAGACGACGCGAAAAAGCCGGAACGCGTATGGACTTCGCCCGAAGGCGAGCCCTATAACCGCATCCCGCTACTCCCCATCGTGCTCAATACCAGCGCCGCAAACAGCATCTACAGCGACATCTACCGTGAAGAACAGTACAACCGCTTTGTCGAAAGTCTCAACATCATGTATGTGGCCTTCACACGTGCCAAGCAGAATCTGCTCGTATGGGGAAAACCCAAAAACGGGGAAAGGACAGTGAACGTGGCATACATCCTCCAACAGGCCATGAAGGCAACGGGGATGATACAGCCGGACGAAGGCGGAAGCGAAGGCACGGAAAGCAATGGAAACATCGTGGAATTCGGCTCGCCGTCGGTGCTCGGCATCAAAGCCTCCACGGAGGATGACCGGAATCCGGGAGCAGAGGAACGGAAGAAGAAGGAAGACAATCCCCTCGATTTCCATACGCGCGTAAAGAATATGGAATACCGCGTGTCGGCCAGTGCCCCGAATTTCCGCCAAAGCCAGAGCGCCCGCCTCTTCATAGAGATGGAACGCAGCCTGTGCGAAGAGGGCGCCACCCCGTCCGACAGCACCGAAAAGGCACTTCGCGAGGAATTCCGGCAGACAGGTATCCTGCTGCACGAACTGATGTCGGCCATCGCCACTGCCGACGATGTGGAAGCACAGGTGGCGAACTTCGTGCGTGAGGGACGCCTGCCGGCAGGAAAACGTGCCGAAAGCCTTGTAGGCCTTATTCGCCTGCGCATGAACCATCCCAAGGCGCGCGGATGGTTCGACGGTTCGTGGACGCTCTATCGCGAAGCCACACTTATCTTCCGCGACGAACATGGGCAGATGCTCTCCCGACGACCCGACCGCGTGATGAAACGCGGAATGGAGACCGTGGTCATCGACTTCAAATTCGGACGGCCAAAACCGGAACACACCGAACAGGTGAGGCAATACATCAGGCTCCTCCGGCGGCAATCGCCCTCCCTCGTCAAAGCCTATCTCTGGTATCTCTACACCGGAGAGATTGTTGAGGTGAGGCTCTGAAGACGGATATTCAAACCCGGTTGCATCATAATATTATTATATAATTATCATCATTAGTGTCCCGTTAAAAAAGGGACACTAATGATCACGCATAATGACTTTTTCTTTTTTCTAAATTTCTTCAAATGACAAATTACTGTTACTTTTGTATTGTAATGTAGTTAATGGTTGCGCTTATAAAGTCCTTGGAAAGGATTTATGTATAAAAGAGGGTGATGTTTACGCTGTTCTTGCCTGGATTATCCGCATCGCTGAACTGAAATAACAAAAAAATATTCAATGGCTAAGCGGACGGACAGGCAGGGCAATGGTACAGATTCCCCATCTCCCCCCTCTTTATAATAGATTTATTAACCGTCTGGTCTGGGAATCTACAGAGATTGAACTATTCAAGATGGGAAGAATTTGTCTGTGGCTTGTCGTAATGTCTCTATTCTGTGGTGTTTCCAAGGTTGAAGCACAAGTGCAGAATGTTCGTGAGAAACAAGATTCCGTTTCGGTAATAAAACTATCAGAAAATATTAGACCCGAGAATATTAAAAAAGGTCCTATAAACAATGCTCTGGATGTATTGAGTGGTCAGTCTGCCGGTGTGAACGTCACCACTAATGGAACAGACAGACTCGCTATGCTGAATAGTATCCGTGTGCGTGGTACCACATCCATTATGGGTGGCAATGACCCGTTAGTAATTATTGACGGAGTGACATCCGACATCGCTACGCTATCTACCATATATCCCGCAGACATCGAGAGTTTCACTATTTTGAAGAATGCTACCGAAACGGCAATGTACGGTTCCCGTGGTGCTTCAGGTGTAATTGAGATTAAGACCAAGAAAGGAACGGGGCGAGGTTTCGAAATATCATATGATGGCAACTACGGATTCGAGTCAATGCATAAACATCTGCGAATGCTCAACGGCCCGGAGTATATAGCTACAGCAGAGGCACTTGGATTAGATTACAATAATGGTGGCTACAACACCAATTTTCACGATGTAATTACTCGTACGGGCTTGATACATCAGCATCACTTGGCTTTTAGCGGTGGTTCGGAAAACTCAAACTATCGAGCATCGTTCGGTTTTATGGATCATAATACAATTGTCAAAGTTAACGATTACCGAAATTTAGTGGTAAAACTTGATGCTACACAAAAGGCTTTCAATGGTCGCTTAGTTGGCGATTTTGGTGTATATGGCTACTCGTCAAAGATACACGACATTTTCGATACACGAATGCTGTTTTACTCGGCAGCTGCACAGAATCCTACATATCCAGCAGGAACTGATGTTAATGGCAACTGGGTGAAGAACTCGACTGCATCACACATCAACCACCCCGGAGCACTCCTCTATGAGAAAAATGACTCCGAAGGACGGAATTTCACTACACATTTGGGGCTGAAATTTAATATCCTTGACAATTTGATATTGTCGGCTTTCGGCTCTTATTCATATTCATCTACGGGAAATGCTCAATTTTGTCCTACATGGGTGTGGGCGCAAGGCAATGTTTATCGTGGAGAGTTCAAGGGTGAAG
>SFJN01000287.1 GCA_004555055.1 Bacteroidales bacterium
TTTTTGTTTTTTTTTTTTTTTTTTATGTTTGCGCAATCTTCGAAAGTCCTGCTTTTATGAAGCCTTTATTGACAAATGTAGCCTTTATTGACAATTCTCCTGTCTCCTGGCAAGTTTTTGCCGAAGCCTTCAGTTAACCTTTAAAATAGAAACCTAATACAAATAAAAACCTATGCGAAAACTTTTGTCTCTAATGGTCCTTTTGGTGGCCGCCGTGCTGCAGGTTTCGGCAGCGCAGGTGGTAGCGTCGACCACGCTTCCCGACGGCGGACGTCCGGAACACCTTTACACCATGGTGAGTGGCAACGGCTATTATGCCAATGCCCTGACGGCGCCTACGCAGACGGCAGAGAACTACGGTCTCTTTGCCTTCTACGAAGCCTCTGAACAGGCAGGTGCCTACTACATCTACAGCTATAATGCTGCAAAATGGCTGTCGTACGATGTCTCGGCAAGCTATACCAACCGGACCGGTTTCCTTAAACTTACCGATCAAAAGTCCGAAGGATGCTATTTCAGAGTTAATAACTATTCGGCTGACTTTTGGGAAATCCAGCCTTACACTTCCTCCGGCAGTGCCGCTGCAAAGTACCTCAACTGGTATATGGGCATCGGTGCCAACAACCCCCTCGACGGCAATGTCACCCTCGGACTTTGGGAAGACAACGGTTCTAAGGACGGCGGCAGCCGCTGGACGCTATCGGAAGTGGTTGTCAGGACCTATGAGTACACCCTGACCATCCCCGACGGCGTGACGGTGACCATCAACGGCCGCGAATATCGTAACGGTGAAACCTGCAAGAGCGACGGTTCGCTGAAGAAGACCGATGTAAAGGTTCCTGAACGTGAGGGAATGTTTGCAGTGGTTTCTGTCGACGATGTCGCCCAGACCATCGTGGTGGCCTATGCCGAGGTTCCCCAGCAGCCCGAAGCCGATGTCTATCAGCTCCCAGTGCTCTATCCTGCCCAGCAGACCGCCGTGGGCAGTGCCGTGCTGACCCAGGAGGGCGATGCCTACACGCTCAGCAACCGCGTGCTTGCCGCCTCGTTCGTCAAAGTCGGCGGTGCACTCTTCTTTGCAGGTTCCAAGGCCATGAACCTCGAGCCTGGCACCGAACCCTTCACCGTAGCCTTCGGCAGTGGGGTGAACGTGCCCGCTTCGTCCATGACGATGACGGGGCTTGAAACCCTCGACCTTGAGGGCGATGCCAATGCTGTGGGCGGTGCCGAACACTTTGCCGGAAAGGCCCTTGTGGCACATTATGAATATGCCTACGAAGGCGCACGCATTGCTATTGTCTGGAAGGCTGTACTCCGCGACGGAAGCCATTATCTCCGTACCGAAATGGAGCTGACGGGAACCGACGATGTGGACATGTACAACGTCATTCCCATGATTTACAATGTCGACACCAAGGCTGCAGGCTCCGCTCCTGCCGTGGTGGGAAACACCCGCGGTGCCGTGCTGCTTAGCAACAGCATCTTTGCCGGACTTGAAAACCCCACAGGCTACAATAGCGTGGGTGAAGTGACCGATACGGAAAATCTTTGGGAACAGACCTCCACCCAGTCCGTCGACCTCACCGCCGCCTCCTGGCAGCAGCTGGCGGAAAGCGAAGTGCCCGGACGTGTCACCGAGGCTACCGGAGCCGGATATCCCAATGTGCTGGCCTACAAGGTGGAGAATGTCGTACTGAAAGAAGGCCAGAAGGTGGAAGTCACCGTGAAGTACACCGGTGGCAACCATCGTCTGAATTTCGGTGGTGCAGACCTCCTCGAGGCTTCCGGCGATGTGGCTTCCAGCGATTACCATTCCGGATACTCCGGCAATGCCCAAAGCAACAACAGCTTTGTCTTCTATGCTCCCTACGACGGTACGTTCACCGTACGTGTAATGGTGGAGAATGCCACCGAATCCGTCGATGCCTCGAGCACGCTTACCCTCAATGTGTATACCGTGGCAGAAGGCGCAACCGTGAACACCGACGTGGTGGCCATGCAGGGACTCTGGAGCCGCAATACCACATTGGCTGCCGGCGAGACCTGGAAGATTTCGAGCGTGGTAGGACTCCTTGCACAGGATGGCAACGAGGCTGAGACGAATATCCAGCGCACACAGAAGCGCCGCTCATTCCTTGCCTATTCCGAACGCGAACGTGCGGTGCCCTGGAGAGCGAATCCCGTCTACATCTCGTGGTACGAACTGAACATCGACCGCAAC
>SFJN01000064.1 GCA_004555055.1 Bacteroidales bacterium
TCCCTCTGCTGTATCAGAGTGGATACCTCACCATCGACTCTTACGACAGGGAGATGGACTCATATATCCTCCATTTCCCGAACTATGAAGTCCGTCAAGGCATGGTTTACGGCATGACCAACTACCTTATGGACACCGACGACCTTGGACGGAATGCCACAATCCTTGCCATGGCACGTGCGGTGAAGAGGGGTGAACTGTCTGCCATGCTTCTCCAGTTGCGCTCCTACATCGCCAGTCTGCCTTACGACATCATCAGCAAGAAGGAGTGGATGGCAAGGAAGCAGCGCGAAGCCTTCTACAAACTGCTCATGTATGTGGTCTTCTCCTTGCTGAACAGCAAGGTCGATACCGAGGTGAAGAGCATCCTCGGACGGGCGGATGTGGTGATAAAGACCAAAACCGACATATTCGTCCTGGAACTTAAAGTGGACGACACCGTCGAACATGCCTTGGAGCAGATTAGCTCCAAGGGCTACGCCATTCCCTACGAGGCCGACGGCAGGAAGGTGACCAAGTGCGGGGTGACCATATCCTCGGAGGCTCGCAACATCACCCATTGGAGGATTGTGGACGAAGAAGGCCATATCGTTGACGAGCAGGAATTTTGTTGATCAGGAATACGGAAACAAATTTTGTACTTTTGCCTTTTCACCAATTTATGGAATACGACTTTATAGACCTCTCCTCAGGAAGCATCACGCTCGCACTGGCTGTCATTCTCCTCTGTTTGAAAATGCCTTCCGACAGCCAATGGAGAGCCATGCGGCGCATGCTCCGCCTGTTATCGGTATGCTACTTCTGTATCGGTGTCTCCAACCTCATCACCGGATGTATAGGAGTCAGCAAGAGCGACAACACGGAGATTGGAATTGCCATACTCCTTATAGCCTTGTTCCAGGCACTTTTCCTGACAGCCACCTGCATGGTCTTCGTTTCGCCCAACAGCGTGAAGGTGAAATGGCTCACCGTCAACACCCTGTTGTGTACGACCGTATGTGCTGCCTCGATTTATGCACTCATGCAGTTCGACGGGGCGACCCAAGTGGTATGGGCGGTCGACACCGTCCTGTACATCATACAGCTCGTGTATTACTGCATACTGTTCAAGAGGTGTTATACTTCCTGCGTGAAGGCCCTTGAAGAGAACTACGACGATGACATGTCGGACGGCCTGCGCTGGATTCGCAACTGTTTCCTCGGCGCGCTTTCCGTAGGCATCAGTGCCCTGCTGTTCGGCATTTTCAGATGGGGTGGCACGATGTATTCCATCTTCACTTGCGTCTATACCTTATATTACGTCTATCTGGTGGCATGCGTCATCAACTACCGCATCAAGGCGGGGTATATCGTGAAGGTGGTAGCGACAGAGAATACAGAGGTCACCGAGGCTGAGGAACAGCCGACGACAGCCGTACAGCCCGAAAAGGAGTCTGCAGAAGAGATGGCTTGCGACGAGCAGAATCTGCACCAGGCCATTGAGGAGTGGGTGAGGGAGCGGAAATTCGTAAAGAACGACCAGACCGTGGAGGAGATTGCCCACGAACTGGGTACCACACACACAGTGCTCAAATGGTATTTTACGAACCGCATGCATACCACTTTCCGCACATGGCGTATCGCGCTACGCATCGAAGAGGCCCAACGTCTCCTGCGCGATGAAAAGGTGCCGGTGACAACCGTACACAAAATGGTGGGCGTGGCCGACAAGAGCAACTTCCACAAGCAGTTCCGCCAAATCACGGGGATGACACCGCGGGAATTTGCCGAATGCCATTGAAACACACATTATCACACAGACATTCACGGATGGACACGGATGTCGCGGAGAAGTATATTATCACACGGACAGTCACGGATGGCCACGGACAGCACAGAGAATTAGACCCTGAGAAATTTGAATATATAGTTATATATAGCGAGGTTATTAAGCGGAGGGGGCAGTACCAATGGGTGCTGCCCCCTCCGTTGTTCTGCAACTTTTCGGTCCTCATGCCTCGTTGTCGTTAATTTTTCCACACAAAGACACGGCGTACATGAACATTTTGTTGTCGTGAAATAAAAAACACATGGATACGCCACGAATGTGTTGTCCCGATATTGGGGGGGGACATGAATCACGACCCATTTTCGTCGGTTGAATGGCTCAATAACGGAAAAACTACGGAATAATCGGCGAAATCCGCATTCAACGAAATAAAAATTCACGGTTTCACCGCCGGCGGGACAATGCATTGAATATGGGTTTTGGCTGATTATGGCCGATTAGTCTGATGTTTTTTGGGGGGCCACCGTGCATATTCTACTTTATCGCCGTTGACCCTTAAAACCATTTTTCATTCTTTGTTTTATGGTATTTCGACGGGCTGTTTGAAATACCACGCGAACGCGCGTGTTTCTTCGATTGGTTTTGGATAATTTTGCTGCAAATTATCATTTATTAACCCCAAAACACATTTATTATGAAACACTTTTTTCATGCGAACGCCTGTTCGCCACCGCCTCCCAAGCCTACCAGGGCTGGCGGTGCGTGTCTGAGGCTTTTGCTGGCACTGATGCTTGCACTGGTGCCGGGAATGTCGTGGGCATCATTCCACTTTTACGATGATGTGCACAGCTATAACCATCACCCAACTGTTGAAGAACCGAACATGCAATTTGTTGTATGTTTCTACGACGCAGGCGGTTATGACTCTTTCTTCCTGCATGACGCTACCGAAGGCAGCAATGCCGGACCCGCCCTCTATGTGGACGGTCATTACATCTGCTCGCCCGACTATGAGTTTGCCTGGCCAGGAAGCAATGGCAGCGGAAACCAGGATGGTATAGAAGACCAGAGAAAAAAATACGATGGCTGGTGGGGAAATACCTACACCAAGAGCATTAACGGTCAATTATACACCGTGAAATTCTGGAATCCCTACAGATCAGGTGACCGATACTATGTCACTGTCCACGTGTTCATTGACAAAATGAGAGTGGAAGAGCAACATACTGTGAAGATTAAGGGCAAGTGGAGAATCAACCGAACCTCAACTCAGTTTGAGGAGCGCTCTTGGACCTTCAACGCTATTCCCAATCCTTTCAAGGAGAGCACTTTGGCTGCGAATTATATTGACTATACGAATGCAACCCTTACAGGGAAACTGAACACTTCGTATGAAAATAATGTGGCAGTAGCACGGGAGTATCGCGGCGGCTACATCAATGGCAAACCGTATCACCTCATACCGGATAAAGACAATAATTTCAGTGGTTGGAAAACGTTTGCAAAGGGTTCTTCGCAAATCAGCAAAATGCCGTTTTACATCGATCAGTCCTATTCTGAGTACCCCCGAACTCTCTATGTGCAACATCAGATATCGGTGCCTGCTAAAGGTGGTTACGTAGAGTGTAAGGTCTGGAGTAGCACATGGATAAATTTGCCTGACTTCTCCCGCGCAGAGAAGATTACAGCCACACCGGATATGTGGAAGAAACAGGTGACGCTCACGTGGGAAACTGCAAATCTGAAAAATGAGTTCACAACAGGTACATGGACCATCTATCGCTACCCTGTGGGTAACCCGACTGCAAAGGTTCCAATAGTTGAAAAACTGCTCAACACCACGCGCAAATATGTGGCAGATGTTCCCGACTATGACACCAAATATGTGTTTGAAATCGAATTTCGCCCCAAAGACATTCCGGATGCCGAACGCATACAACGACTTGTGAGGAGCATCACAACCTCGGTAGACCGCGTGTTCGACATCAAGAACCTGCAAGTGACGGGCGACAAGAACTCGATTGACATTAGTTGGCAAGCCCCGGAATTCAAAGGGAACGAGAATTACGTCTTCAAAGTGTTCCGCACCGAATTGGGCGACCCCGATACCAACGAGTATATCGATTGGGAAGAGGTAGGCTCGTTAACCGTAACGGACAAGAGCCGCACACAGTACACCTACACCGACAAGAAAAACCTGGAAACTTGCCCGACCTACTACTATAAGGTGGCAGTTACGATGCTCGAGAACAAGACGTTCGAGCTGCCCGTCGAACTGGTCAAAGGTGCCAGTCTGACCGGTCAGACACGGGTTACTGCCATAACGGCCAGCAAGGGCGAGAACGGACAGGTAAAGATCTCGTGGGATGTAGACCAGATTGGAGTCGATGCCACGCGGTACGAAGTGAAACGTACGGTGAAAGGCAAGAACAAATGGGTGACGCTCTACAAGACCAGCGGCACCTCCAAAAACTACTTCTACGAGGACAACAGCGCACTGCCCGGACAATACTACGACTACAAGGTGGTATGGATTATCACCTGCGGTGAAAATGAAAAGCGCCAGGAGATTGTGGACGACGGCTTCTGCCGTGCCCTGGGTACCGTCTCCGGCCGCATTTCCTACGGTACGGGCACGGCTGTCGACGGTGCACGCGTCACCCTGGTGCGCGCCGGCGACGATGAAAGCGGCATCACACAATTCTACTCGCTACGCACCCAGGGTGCGGGCGACGGTGTGTTCCTCGCTCTCGACAACACGTCGCTTACCGACAACTTCGCCAACAGTGCTTATTCCGTACAGATGCTTGTCCGCCCTGACGGTCTGCAGGAAGGCACAACGCCCACCATCTTCGACCTTGGCGGCAAGATGCAACTGCTGTTGGGAGTCTATGACGAAGCTAACGGCTACCCGATTGTGCTGAAGAAGGGTGATGCAAAGGAGAACACCGGTCTTTTCCTGCCGGCAAACGCCTTCACCTCGCTCACGCTTGCTGTCGACGCCAGCGGCATCCCCACCGTGACCTGCGTCAGCGCCATCGACTCGCTGACCACATTCACGAGCACCGGCACCTATAAAACGAGTTTCGATGCGACCGAGAGCACCGGCATCTGCCTGGGCGGCAGCTACACCTCGTCGTCGAGCAATGCATTCCGCGGCTATATCGATGAAATGCGCGTGTTCAGCGGCAAGGCTCTCACGCAAGCCGAAATTCTGAAGAACTACAACCACTCGCTCGTAGGCACCGAGGAGGGACTCTTCGCCTACTGGACTGTCGACGAGGGCATCTCCGGCCAGACCACCGCCTACGACTACTCCAAGACCAGCGGAGTGACGAACGGCAACCACGGCCGTCTGGGTCCGTCGACGGTTCCCACCAACGCTGTGCTCCCCACCGAGCACCAGTTCGGACTCTTCGGATACACCGACCTGCAGGGCAACTACACGATTTGCGGCGTGCCATTCACCGGCGAAGGAACCACCTACATGGTTGTTCCCACCAAGGGCATCCACGAGTTCTCGCCCTCCTATGCTACACGCTACGTGGGCAATTCGGCACTCATCCACAACGGCGTCGACTTCGAGGACGTAAGTTCGTTCCCCGTGAGCGGACACGTATACTACGCCGGCACCAACTATCCCGTGGAGGGTGTACAGTTTGCCGTGGACGGCACTGTCTGCAGCAAGGACGGCGAACTCATCACCACCGACGCCCAAGGACAGTTCACCATCAGCGTGCCCATCGGCGACCACTTCATCAAGGCCTCTTTAGTGGGCCACGAATTCACCAACGAAGGCCGCTATCCCGAAGACCCCAACGGCACCGGCACACGCCTCACCTTCGACCGCGAGGTCAAGAACCTCGAGTTCACCGACGCCACGCTCGTCAACTTCACCGGTAAGGTGGTCGGCGGCGACATCGAAGGCAAGAAGGCCGTGGGCTTCGGACTGAGCAAGAACAACATCGGAATGACGGAACTGGTGCTCACACCCACCGATACCCGCTACGACCTCAACGTGGTACGTACGGTAAACGGTGCCGTGGTGGACTATGCCATCAACGATAAGGAAGTGGCTGTGGCCTCTGCCACCAGCGACATCAAGAGCAAGGCCAAGCGCGGTGCCGGAACCGAACATGCCAAGCAGATTGTCATCACCACCGACTCCCTGACGGGCGAGTTCTCTGCCATGGTTCCGCCCCTGATGTACAACGTGTCGGCTCCGCGTGTGCTCGCCACCGACGAAACCGTGGGTAGTGCAGCTACCATCGACCTCACCCAGCCGAACCAGGAACTGAGCGATACGCTCTACAACGAAACCGGCGGAATTGACCGCCTGTACACCTATAACGTGAAACATGCCGTGACGTATCACAGCAAACCGCAGTTCCTCGTTACGCAATCGACCAACAGCGACGGCGGATTAGGCAAGAAGGAGTACACCACAACCGACAACCTCGGTGCGGAGTTCACCGTAAGCGATATCTACACGATAGGCGAAAACGGTAAGCCCATATACAAATACGGTGCTCCGATATTTGTGGAATTGGAGAGATATTACTTCGAAATCAAAGCCTATGAGGAGTACGTCAACAATGAAGGTATCAACCCTGTCATCAGCCGTGTGCCGCTGAGGGGCCTTGAAGTGACTGTGAGCAATGCGCTGTCATCGGAGCAGAAGATCTACGCCATCAACAATCCTGACGGCGGTGCTCCCGGTACGCTCTACGAAATGACCGAAAACAAGCTCGTCCTTGACGACGAGGGTTCGGCAGTGTACATGTGGAAGGCCGGTCTGCCCAACATCACCGAGCCTTACAAGCGCACGATTTCAATGAGTTATGAAATTGACGACCGCTTCTACATGTGGGATCCCGCCGGTGACGGCAGCAACATGCAGGAAGGCATTGTACTTGGATTCCTGCCTACAGGCAACAACTTCGTGACCGAAGGTCCTACATTGCTCGAGATGATTCTGCGCGACCCACCGGGTACCGCTTCAAGTGCATCATGGACCAAAGGCTCTGTAAAGACCAACTATTCGTACTCGGCCAAGACCTTCAGCAGCGAAAACAACATTGATGTGGTGACCCATCTCGGTGCCAAGACCGAATTCGGAGGCGGTTTCGGCTTTATGGTTCTGACCGAATCAGAGGCCCTGGTGGATGTAGAGGTGGGCGTGAACATCAACTACCAGAACGAGAGCGGCAAGTCATGGAGTTCGACCATCTCAACAGAAAAGGCCATTTCGACCTCTGGAGAGCCGGAATATGTAGGTGCCAATGGTGACCTGTTCATCGGCAGCTCCAACAACCTTATCTATGGTATGGCACGCAACCTTGACTTCCGTCGCGAGGGCGGCACCGTTTCTCTCGGTGTGAACGATGCCTACACGACGGGCCTGCAGTTCCAGACGGAGTTTGCCTACACCGCAAACTACATCGAGAACGTGCTCATACCAAATCTGGAAAGCCTGCGCAACTCGAAGTTGAAATACGTCACGAACGTCAACAACTACACCCCGAAAGGCGATGAGGTAGTCTACCTCACCACCCTCAGACCCGGGGATGCCGGTTACGCTACGAACAACAACGACCCGATGTGGGGCAAGAACCTCCCACTCTCGTCGCAAGGCAAGTCCTATACGATGAAGGTTGGGAACGAAAACAACTCGTACAACGATGAAATCGTATGGTACAACTCCCAGATTGCGAGCTGGAAGAAATGGCTTGCCATCAACGAGCAGGAAAAGGTGAGAGCCTACGAAGAACGTAAGGCAGACACCCAGAACTATTCGTTTGAGGCAGGTTCGACCATCACTTACACCGCTACCAACGAGAATGGTAAAGGAAAGTCCTACGAAAGCCAGTTCCAGTCCATTGCCCACCTTGGCGCAGCTACAGGCTTCAAATTTGCCGGCATCGGCCTTGACACCACCATCTCTACCGACACTGGCGGCGGTACACATTCTTCGAGTGAAACCACCGAGACCGACATCGCCTCGTTCAGCTACACGCTGGCAGAGACCGGCGACGACGACGCCATCACCGTCGACGTCTACGACTACGGCAAGTATTCGCCCATCTTCCGCACACGCGGCGGCCAGACCTCCGGTCCGTACGAGGGTGAGGTGAAGACGAAGTACTACCGTCCCGGCACCACCATCATGGAAGCCACCATGCAGATTGAGGCTCCGAAGATCCAGGTGGATGTGGCTACCGTCAGCGACGTGCCCGCCGGACAGCCCGCCAACTACACCCTGCGGATGACCAACGAAAGTCAGACCAACGAGGATGTCTACTACACCCTCATGATGATTGACGAGACCAACCCCGACGGTGCGAAGCTCACCATCGACGGACAGCCCCTCACCGACGGACGCATCATCAAGATTCCTGCCGGCGAAACCGTCACCAAGGCCCTGCAACTCACGCAGACCAACCTTGGCGTGCTGCACTATGAGAACATCGGCATCGTACTCGCATCGCAGTCGCAGTACGACCCGACCAGCACATGGGAACAGATTGCCGACACGGTATACGTCACCGCACACTTCGCGCCCTCATCGTCGTCTGTCGACATGAACCTCTCGCGCACTACACTCAACACCAGCGTGGGCGACAAACTGACCATCTCGTTCAGCAATTTCGACAGGACGTACCTCAACCTGAAAGCCTTCCGCATACAGTACAAGCGGCAGGGTGATACCGACTGGAACCTGCTCCGCGAATATGTGGTAGGAGGCAAGGTGACCACCTCGACCAGCCAACCGCTGCCCTCGGAAGGCACGACCGTAAGCTACGACTTCGACATGCACAGCTTCAGCGACGGACGCTACGTATTCCGCGTAATATCCGTCTGCACCTACGGCAACGTAGAAATCTACAACTCCAGCGAGGAGATGGCCGTTGTGAAGGATATGCAGAAACCGGGCGTACTCGGCCTGCCCACACCCTCGAACGGTGTACTCACGGCTGCCGACGACATCAGCGTAACCTTCAACGAGAACATCCTCAAGGACGAAATCCTCGAATCGAAGAATATCCTCGTTACCGGCGTCCTCAACGGAGCGGAAGTGGACCACACCACCGCGCTCAACCTGGCCGAAATGACCGAAGCCGCCACCACCGAGGCTGCCATCAACCTCTCGGACAAGAGCTTCGCCTTCGACCTCTGGATCAACGCCAAGGCAGCGGGTACCATCCTCAGCCATGGCAGCGGCAATGCAAGGTTTGCGGCAGCCATCGACAAGAGCAACAAGCTCGTCGTCACCATCGGCACCGACACCTACACGTCCGTCAAGACCATCCCGATGAACAAGTGGGTGTTCCTGCACATGAGCTACGAACGCACCGCACCGGGCGGAATCCTCAACGCCGCAGCGGCCTCCGACGACAGCAACATCAACCTCTTCAGCAACACAACCGTGGCGCAGTATACCGGCAACGGCACGCTTGCAGTGGGCCAGAACCTGAATGCCTCCATCCACGAACTCTGTCTGTGGGACGAAGCCCGCAGTGCCGAAGAGTCGCTCGCCGACCGCTCAAGGACGAAGCGCCCGTCGACCCGACATCTGATAGGATACTGGAAGATGAACGAGGGCGAGGGCACCGCCATCCGCGACTACTCACGCTCGCGCAACATGACCTCCGCCGCAGAATCGTGGTATATAAATAATGAGAACAAGGCCGTGAAACTCAGCGGCATGAACCGTCTGGGCATCGGAATGGCAGAATGCTCACCGCTCGAGACCGACGACTACGCCGTTGAACTCTGGATGCGCGCCGGAACACAGAGCGGCGAAACCCAGATTATGCAAAGCGGCGAAACCGGACTCTGGCTCACCAATGCCGGACTGCTGCGCCTGACCTCGGGTGACAACACCTTCGAAGCTGGCACGACACCGCTCACCGACAACGCATGGCACCATGTGGCACTCAACGTGCAGCGCAACGGCAATGCCGCCGTCTACGTCGACGGCAACCGCACACTGGCAACAAGTGCACGCAAGGTGGGCAACATCGCCTCCGACACACTCTATGTGGGTGCAAGACGGGGAGCCGTGGTACAGGGTGAATACCAGTTCAACCGTTACCTTAAAGGCCAGATTGACGAGGTGCGCGTATGGAACGCCACCGTCAACAGCGAACTGCTGCGCTCGAACCGCAAGGTAAGACTCACTGGCAAGGAGCCCGGACTGGTAGCTTACTATCCCTTCGAAACGAAGACCCTCAACAGCTACAACCAGGTGGTGACCACCACCTCTGACGCCGACCTCGTCAGCGGAAAGCATGCGGCTGTGAACAGCAAGACATTCCCATTCACCAACGAGGCTCCGGCATTGCGGCCCAAACCTACAGAGGAGAATGTAGACTTCACCTTCACCGCAAGCGACGACAAGATTGTCATCACCCTCAAGGAGGATGAGACAAGCCTTGACGGATGTACCCTCAACTTCTCCGTACGCAACGTTCGCGACGTAAACGGCAACTACTCTGACGCCGTATGCTGGTCGGCATTCGTCAACCGCCGGCAACTGGCATGGAGCAACAGCACCGTGGAATTCACCAAGAAGGTGGGCGAACCCCTGTCTTTCAACGTGGATGTGGTCAACAACGGCGGCAAGCAGCAGATGTGGGAAATCAGCGGAATGCCTTCGTGGCTCAGCGCCGACACCGACAACGGTACCACCGACCCGCTCGGACAGGACAAGGTAACCTTCACCGTGGCACCGGCAACACCCATCGGCAACTACAGCCAGACCATCTACCTCACTGGCGGCGACGCCATTGAAGTGCCGCTGACGCTCGACCTTACCGTCACCGGTGACGAACCGGACTGGACGGTCAGCACATCGGACTACGAGTTCACGATGAACATGATTGCGCAACTCTCGATACTTGGCACGCCAAGTTCAGACCCCACCGACAAGGTGGCAGTCTTCATCGGCGACGAATGCCGCGGAGTGGCGCGACCGGTCTACAGCCAGCGTTACGACAACTACTTCGTGCTGCTCAACATCTACGGCAACGACTCCGACAACAACGAAGAACTTTCGTTCCGCGCCTATGACGCCAGCACAGGCATGACCTATCCGAAACTCGAAAGCAGTACGGGTAAGGTGGTATTCAAGAAGGATGTCGTACTGGGATCTTATCCCGAACCCGTAGTGCTCAATGCGCTCGACCTCCTCGAACAGGTGAACAACCTCTCGAACGGATGGAACTGGACGGCTCTCTATGTCGCACCCGACGACATGTCGATGCCGACAGTACTCGCCCCGCTGACGGGCAACATCACCGTGGCAAAGAGCCAGACCGGATTCATGGAACCCACAGGCTCAGGCTGGAACGGAACGGTAATCACCATGAACAACCGCGAGATGTACAAGCTCCACCTCTCCACACCGGCTGCCATGAAGGTTATCGGCAAGGTGCCCGACGCCTCGAAGCGTACAATCACGGCTTCGAAGGGCTGGAACTGGATTGCATACAACAACACGTTCGTGGTTTCGCTCGACGATGCCTTTGCAGGCCTGCAACCTGAAACCGGCGACGTGGTGAAGGGCCAGAACGGCTTTGCCACCTACGACGGCTACGAATGGGCAGGATCGCTCGCGCTGCTCGAACCCGGCCAGGGATACATGCTCTACAGCGTCACCGACAGCAAGCGTACCTTCTCCTATCCTTCGGCTGCCACATCGTCGAAGATTGCCAAGGCCCGCCAGCAACGCGTGACACCGGAAAGCTACTTCACTCCCGTCGACTACCACAGATTCCCCGACAACATGTCGCTCATCGCACGCATCACCTTCGACAACGAAGAACTGTCGAATGCAGAGGTTGGTGTCTACGCCGACAACGAGTGCAGGTCGCACGCCTTCACAAACGATGCCGGACTGGCATACGTTTCCATCCCCGGAGACGAGAAGACCACGCTCACGTTCAAACTCGTTCACGACGGTATGCTCTACACTTCGGAAACCGAACTCGAATATTCGAGCGACGGCATCATCGGCTCTACAGACCAGCCGTTTGTCATCAACTTCGGCAACTCCTCAGGCATCAGCCTCATCGAACTTGCTGAAGAAGAGTGCGAATGGTACACCGTCAGCGGTATGAAGCTCGGTGCGAAGCCGACTGTGCCCAACGTCTATATCAGAAAACGCTACGATGCTGCTACCCGCCGCATCATCAGCGAGAAAGTTGTCCTTACCGACAACGATGTCAAATGACCTGAACGTCAGATGACATCCGTTTAGGAGTCTCATAATAAGGGGGCTGTACCGTATACGTTACGGTGCAGCCTCTTTTTGTTGGGGGCGCACATGGCCCATCATGTACCCTTGCGGGGGGATGATTGACGGAGGTGGCATACGCTGCGGACTTGTTTTTTCAAGATTCTTTTTGGCAAATCAATCATAATGCTTATATTTGCCGAACGTTTTCGTTCAGCCATATGAGCAGAAGCCAAACTTGTTTGGATTATGCCGAGTCGCGACAGAAGAAGGCGAAGCCAATTTGCTCAATCTATGCCATGGAGAGAACTGACGAACGAAGCATGAGCAATGAGAGCTTGCTCAATCTATGCCATGCAACCGACGACAAACCGAGTGCCATCAAGTTTACTTGAATGGCCGAGGTGCGAAGGAGGAAGGCGAAGCCAAGGA
>SFJN01000288.1 GCA_004555055.1 Bacteroidales bacterium
TGCCCGTATGCAGTTGCGCAACGCCAACTGCCTCATCCTTGACACGCCGACCAACCACTTGGATATGGAGAGCATCCAGGCGTTCAACAACAACCTAAAACTCTTCCGCGGCAACATCCTCTTCGCTTCGCACGACCACGAGTTTATCAACACTGTGGCAAACCGCGTCATTGAACTTACTCCTAACGGCATCATAGACAAACTGATGAATTACGAGGATTATATTCACGATGCCCATATCAAGGAACTTCGCGAAAAAATGTATCAGACTGTCTGACTTCCCGATGTCATTCTACGGTGTGGAATGACCGCACTCCAACGGTCTTGGCATAGCTATTGCCGGAAATGTGCTAAAATCCACATTAATGGAGGGTGTCACAGGCATCCCCCATTACATTACACCTTTTATTTCAAGAATATGTGCAATAACAAGAACGAAGAACCACAGCAGACGAACACCGAGGAGACCATTGTACAGCCCGAAGAAAAGGAGCTGAATACTGACAATACCGAAGAAAAAGTGGAGGAAGAAAAGACTGACGCTGACAAATTGGCAGAGGCTGAAGCAGAAATCGCAGACCTTAAGGACAAACTCCTGAGGCAAGTGGCAGACTTCACAAACTACCGCCGCCAGCAACAGAAGAACATTGCCGACCTTATTCTCAACGGCGGCGTAAAGGTCATCGAAAGCCTCTTGCCCATACTTGACGATATGGAACGTGCGCAACAAAACATAGCGTCCAGCGATGACATTGCAACCGCCCGCGAAGGCCTTGACATGATTTTCTCCAAACTGCAAAACACACTCGGAAAGCATGGTCTCAAAAAGATGGAAACTGCGGATATGGCCTTCGACACAGACTTCCACGAGGCTGTTGCCATTCTGCCTATGGGCGAAGATAAAAAGGGCCTGATCATCGACACCGTACAGGCTGGATACCTGATGAACGACAAGGTGCTCCGCCATGCCAAAGTGGTAGTAGGACAATAACGGAAAAAGTCCCCTGTTCCGATTCTAACATAGCAGAAACATTATGGCAGAAAAAAGTTACTATGATATCCTCGGCGTTGACAAGAATGCCAGCGCCGACGAAATAAAGAAAGCATACAAGAAAGTCGCCATAAAATACCATCCCGACCGTAATCCCGGCGACAAGGAAGCTGAAGAAAAATTCAAAGAGGCCGCAGAGGCTTACGATGTCCTTCACGATCCGGACAAGCGTGCACGTTACGACCAATTCGGCAAACAGGGCGTCAACGGACAGGGTGGTTTCGGCGGCGGTGGTTTTGGAGGTTTCCAGGACATCAACGACATCTTCTCTGCCTTTGGCGACATCTTTGGCGGAGGCGGAGGATTCGGATTCGGAGGCGGACGCTCACGGGGACCACAACGCTATCAGGGCGGTGACCTCCGCGTAAAGGTACGCCTCAACCTCAAGGACATCCTCACAGGGACCTCGAAAAAATTCAAAATCAAGAAAAAGGTCACCTGTCCCGACTGTCATGGCAGCGGATGCGCCAACGGCGAATCGCCGCAAACCTGTCCCGACTGTCATGGACAAGGGTTTACCATCAAACAGGCACAGAGCATCTTCGGCATCATGCAACAGCAGGTTCCCTGCCAAAGATGCCATGGCGAAGGTACCGTCATCAACCACAGATGTGCAAAGTGCAACGGAGAGGGCATCGTCAACGGCGAAGAAATCGTCGAGGTAAACATTCCTGCCGGAGTGCAGGAGGGAATGGTGCTTACGGTCCCTAACCGCGGACATGCAGCACGACACAACGGCATTCCCGGCGACATTCAGGTACTCATAGAGGAAGAAACTTCCGATACCTTCATCCGCGATGCCAACGATATCATCTACAACCTCCTGCTCACTGTATCCCAGGCCACACTTGGCGACACGGTCGAAATTCCAACCCTTGAGAATCCCGTGCGTGTAAACATAAAGCCCGGAACACAGCCTGGTACGCGCATGAGACTGAAAGGGAAAGGCTTGCCTCAAGTAAACAGCAACGGCTACAGCTTCGGCAAGGGAGATATGGTCATCAACATCAGCGTCTACATTCCGGAAAACATCTCAAAGGACGAAAAGAAGGCCTTCGAAAACATGAAGGACAGCCCTAACCTTACGGCCAGCAGTCAGGTAAAAAAGAAGATATTCGACAGTTTCAGAACCTATTTCCAATAAAACGGTGGGGGGACTA
>SFJN01000289.1 GCA_004555055.1 Bacteroidales bacterium
CCGCCGTTTACCGGGGCTTCAATTCAGAGCTTCGCTTGCGCTGACTCCCCCTCTTAACCTTCCGGCACCGGGCAGGTGTCAGGCCATATTCGTCATCTTGCGATTTCGCATAGCCATGTGTTTTTGGTAAACAGTCGCCTGGGCCATTTCTCTGCGCCCTGTCGCCAGGGTCCCCTTCTCCCGAAGTTACGGGGTCAATTTGCCTAGTTCCTTAGCCGTGATTCACTCGAGCACCTTAGGATTCTCTCCTCACCCACCTGTGTCGGTTTATGGTACGGGCCGCTATACGCTTAACGCTACCTCGCTTTTCTTGCAAGTCTGATTACCTGCGCTGTCCGGTTGTCCGAAGACGCCCGGTACTGTCGGATTTCAGTCACCCTACGTCCTTTAACCGTCTATTCCGTCAGACGGCGGCAGTGTCACTCCTCGGTCACGATTCGCCTGTATAGCGGGTAATGGAATATTAACCATTTGGTCATCAGATTCCCCTTTCGGGTTCTCCTTAGCTCCCGACTAACCCTGATACGGTTAACGTTGTTCAGGAAACCTTGGGTTTTCGGTGTGAATGTTTCTACATTCATTGTCGTTACTTATGCCTACATTTTCTTTTCTGCACGCTCCAGCAAGCCTCACAGCTCACCTTCTACGCCGAGCAGAATGCTCCCCTACCCATCTGCATTGCAGATGCCTTGACTTCGGCGACAGTCTTGATTCCCGTTCATCATCCACGCGTCATCGCTCGACTAGTGAGCTGTTACGCACTCTTTAAATGAATAGCTGCTTCCAAGCTAACATCCTAGCTGTCTCTGCGATGTCACCTCGTTCTAAAAACTTAGACTGTGCTTGAGGGCCTTAGTCGAAGGGCTGGGCTCTTTCCCTTTCGCCACCGGACATTAGCACCCGGCGACTCACTCCCGACCATCACTTCACGGCATTCGGAGTTTGTCAGGATTTGATAGGCGATGAAGCCCTCGCATCCTATCAGTAGCTCTACCTCCGTGAAGCTAAGTCGAGGCTGTCCCTAAAGACATTTCGGGGAGTACGAGCTATCTCCCAGTTTGATTAGCCTTTCACCCCTACCCTCAGCTCATCCGAGCACTTTTCAACGTAAACCGGTTCGGTCCTCCATCGCCTGTTACGGCGACTTCAACCTGGCCAAGGGTAGATCACTAGGTTTCGCGTCTGTTCCATCCGACTTAACGCACTCTTCATACTCGCTCTCGCTTCGGCTCACGTACCTGAAGTACTTAACCTCGCCGGACAGATACAACTCGTAGGCTCATTATGCAAAAGGCACGCCGTCGCCTCTCGGCTCCGACCGCTTGTAAACGAACGGTTTCAGGGTCTATTTCACTCCCCTGTTCGGGGTTCTTCCCACCTTTCCTTCACAGTACTGGTTCACTATCGGTCTTCTGGGAGTATTTAGCCTTACGGGATGGTCCCCGCAAATTCAGACAGGATTCCACGTGTCCCGCCCTACTCAGGTGGTTATCTCGAACAAATCAACTTACCTCTACGGGACTGTCACCCTCTGCGGTTGAACTTTCCAGAACATTCCAGTTCATTGACTCGTTTCCTATGATAACTCCTACAACCCCGACACTGCCGAAACAGTATCGGTTTGGGCTCTGTCGGGTTCGATCGCCACTACTACCGACATCGATGATTTCTTTCTTTTCCTGGGGGTACTTAGATGTTTCAGTTCCCCCCGTTCGCCCCATCACTTGATGGTGACTGGCCTTCAGCCAGCCGGGTTGCCCCATTCAGATATCGCCGGATCAATTCCTGTTTGCAGATCCCCGGCGCTTTTCGCAGCTTACCACGTCTTTCTTCGCCTCCAGAAGCCTAGGCATCCACCGTTCGCTCTTGTAACCTTCTCTCTGTATGTGAATCACTGGCAGCGTTTACACACTGTCAATAATTTTTACTCGTTGCCTTGAAATTGTAGTCCTCAATTCTTCGAAAAAACTCTCTAAATATTAGACTAATCTCATTTTTTAACTTCTTACCTCGTTATCTTTTCTTCAATATTGTCAATGAACTTCGCTCCGCTTCACAGCTGCGGACGCTGTATTCATAAAGACTGGAAGAACAAGCTGCCTTGTACCTCAATCCGAAAAGCCGGTCAAGAAAACAGCTCCAAAAAGGAGGTGTTCCAGCCACACCTTCCGGTACGGCTACCTTGTTACGACTTAGCCCCAGTTACCAGT
>SFJN01000290.1 GCA_004555055.1 Bacteroidales bacterium
GGTGGGATGCTGGTCAACGGGTGATATCCCCGAGCGTTATTCCACTCTTAAGGAGGCTATGGAGCGTGCAGTGGGCGACAAGGCTCAGGTGCTGTTTGCCCAAGGCTGTAACATCTATGCCGACGAGAAGACACAGGAGGGTGCAACATTTGGCAGACCAATCGACCGTGTGGATGATGCCAAGGCAAAGGCTGAGGCATTGCGCATTGCCGAGGAGGCTGATGTGATAGTTTGTGCTATGGGCGAGATGGCGGAGATGAGCGGAGAGAGTTCGTCGCGTGCCGACATTTCCTTGCCATGCGTGCAGAAGGAACTCCTGAAGGCTCTTGTCGCTACGGGCAAACCTGTGGTGCTGCTCAACTTCTCCGGCCGCCCTACCGTGATGTCGTGGGAGGTGGAGAATGTGCCTGCCATTCTCAATGTGTGGTTTGGCGGTTCGGAAACGGGCGATGCCATCTGCGATGTTATCTTCGGCGAGAAGTCGCCTTCGGGTCATCTCACCATGACCATGCCAAAGGCTCTCGGACAGATACCTGTTTATTATAATCATCTGAACACTGGCCGCCCGGTACCTGAGGGAGCGAAAGAGTATCGCAAATTTCAGAGCAACTATATCGATGTGCGCAACGACCCGCTCTATCCTTTCGGATTCGGACTCAGCTACACCACGTTTGAATATGGCAAACCGCGACTGAGCGGCACGACGATGAATGCCGGCGGCAAACTCAGCCTCACTGTCAATGTAAAGAACACTGGCAAGTATGATGCCGACGAGGTAGTTCAGCTTTACATCCGCGACTTGGCAGCATCCATCAGTCGTCCTGTCAAGGAGTTGAAGGGCTTTGAGCGCATCTCCCTGAAGGCAGGCGAAAGCCGCGACGTCACTTTCGACATCGACACCGACATGCTTAGGTTCTACAACAGCGACCTGCAGTTTGTGGCAGAGCCCGGCGACTTCGAGGTGATGGTAGGCGGCAATAGCCGTGACGTACAGAGTTTGAAATTCACGTTGCAATAATACACTATGCGGTGTTTCCTGACCCTTTTGATGTCGGTAGTGTCATTGTATGTGCTTGCCGACAACGAAGAGCTTTACCGAAGCCTGGACGAAGCAATCGCCCGGGCTCCGGACTTTGTGAAGAAACGCGAACAGCGGATTGGTGTTGTCAAGCAGCGCCTCCAAAAGGCTACTGACGAAGAGGGACGCTATCAGCTGGCGTGCAGCCTCTTTAACGAATATATGCCATACAAGAGCGATTCCGCCGCAAAGTATGTATATGAAGCCATCCTCATAGCCGAGAAAAGAGGCAGCAAGTCGGATTTGTGTCTTACACGTTCCCTGTTGGCTTTCCTCTGTTCGTCAACGGGACAGTATGTCGAGTCAAGGCGCATCCTCGATTCCACCGACATTGCAGGTGTTGACAGAGAGACTCTGGGACAATATTACAAGTCGCTCGCGCATGTATATGGCGAGATGGCATATTACAGCAATATCCCCAAGCTGAAATACGAATTCTTTGCAAAACAGGAAGAATATACGGAGAAAATATATGAGACACTCCCTCCCACCAACGATTACTACCTACAGCAGAAGGAGCAGGATTGCTATAAAAAAGGAGATGTTGAGGGCGCGCTTCACTACAGCGACAAGCGACTGGAAACCGCACGTCCCGACAGCCATGAGTTTGCCATTGCCGCATTCTATCGCTCTATGGATCTACGTAAGGTGGGAAAGACACAGGAGGCGATGGCATGGCTTGCCAAGTCAGCCATCTGCGATGTGCGTAATGCCGTGATGGACCAGGGCTCGTTGTGGGAACTCGCCAACCTGCTTGCTCAGGAGGGCCAAATCGAGCGTGCCCGCGTATATATCACTTTTGCATGGGAATGTGCCAATATTTATAGCACTCATGTGCGCAGCTGGCAGATTTCCCCTATCCTGTCGAGCATCGACCGGCAGTATCAGAAAGAGATAGAGCATACCAACTCCATGCTGACCAATATGACCATTGCGGTAAGCGTCCTCTTGCTTTTTCTCGTGGTATTGCTTATGTATGAATATCGTCGTCGGCGGCAGTTGAAGGAGGCGCATAATGAGTTGAGCGAAAAGAATGCCCAGACGAAGTCTCTTAACGAAGAACTCCTTCAGGCCAATCTCGCACTTGACGACACCAACCGACAGTTGAAGACCCTCATCA
>SFJN01000065.1 GCA_004555055.1 Bacteroidales bacterium
AAGGGTCGACCTGAGCTTGCCCACATAGAAGACGTCGCACCGGTAGTCGATGAACGACGGGTTGTACGCCGCTATGTAGGTCTGCCCTCCCAGCGACCAGCCGGCACTGGAGGGGAAGGTGTCCTCGCTACCCAGAAAGAACTTCGGCTTGACGATATCGTAGTCCGCCTGCCAGGAGACGCTCTCCGCCTTGTCCGTGGAGAAGAGCAGGTCGACGATGGGATTCGCTCCGCGGTGATAGTCGACCCAGTTGTACGCTTTGGACAGCGCGCTGTTCATTATGGAAGAGGTGCCGGGGTTGGTAATACTGAGGTCGATGATGAAGGAAGGGCCGTCGCCCATCTCATATCCGCTATTCGTCACGGCCTTGTAATACCCTGCGAGCATCCTGGACTGCGATGCGTTGAGAAGGGACGTCAGCGAGGAGGTCGGGGTGATGGCCGTCTCCACGGGCGAGAACAGCGACAGGTCGAACCCGTACTGTCCCCAGTCCTCCATGCAGTTGAGATTGTTCCCGTCCCTGTCCGTCAGGTAGAGGTAGACGTGGTCGTCATCCCCGTTGATCGTAGGATAGGGAGTCTCCTGTGGCTCTATAAAAGTCTCCCCCGGGCGGTACCTTCCTCCGTCGCCAATGGCCAGCAGCGGAAGGAGGCCGTTCAGCTCCCCGTCATCAAGGGTGAAGTCGGTCACAATCTCTCCGTCCTCGTCCACGAGGCACAACGTGTTGTCCCCGTCCGTTGCATCGAGACACTTGATGGTGCAGAGGTAGTGTCCTCCTGAGTAGCTTATTTCCCCCAGCTCGAAGTCCGGGCTCGGCTTCCCGTCAGGACCGATGACGGCAAGGGAGTGGCCCGGGAGCCCCTCCCCGATGAAGTCCTCGAGGTATGTGTTGATCCGCAGCCCCATCAGGCTGCTCTCGCCGACGTACAGCTCGTCAAGCCCGTGTAGACCTTCCTCGACATATGCCGAGCAGAGCGAGCCGTTGTACTCCACGTCCGGGTCGATCTTCCACGACACGTTGTCAAGGTTGTTGGTGAGGCATAGGGACACTCCCATGTCCACGTTGCGGATGATGTCGAAGTTTGAGCAGTTGTCCTGCCCGAGGTATATCCTGTATATGATGCTGCCCGAGAGGGCGAACCCGCTCTGGAACTCGCACCCCACCTCGAGGTAGGTGCACAGGCTGGCCACCGACACGTTCTCCGGAATCTTCTGCCACGGGTCCGTGTTGCCCGGGAGCAGCGTCCCCTGGCAGTTCTCCAGTGCGAAGAAGTACACGTCCCTGCCCTCGTTGAGCTCCATGAGGTCCTGCTCCACGGCGTAGTCGCCCGTCGTCACGTCCGAGGAGGACGTGACCTTGCTGCCACCGTGCCCGTTCATAAGGAACGGAGTCACCGCCCCGGCCCCGTTGCACAGCCGCACCGATGTCACCTCCAGCCCGGCGAGGGCCTCCGTGTCGATTCGGAAGCGGATCTTGCTTACGAGGCGGACGAGGGAGACCGGCAGCTGTGCCAGGGACTCCGTCGGGGTATAGCCCTCGCGGCTCCACGCCATCGGCATCCCGCCGCTGTTAAGCGAACCGACGAACCCCTTCGAGAGCACATCCACCCGGATGTTCCTGAAGTCGGCTTCCTTGCCCACCGGGTCCAGCCTGCCCACGTTGGCGACGGCGTAGACATTGTACGGAACGCCCTTCGCGAGGAGGAACGTGACGACGGAAGGGGTGGTGATGTACTCCGACGCGGCCAGAAGGCCGTCCCTGTAGAAGAAGATGTTGATGTCCTTCACCGCGGACTCACCCGCCGACACCGCGCTCTTCGTCCCGGGTCCGTCCGTCCCCTTTGCCGAGGGAACGACCTGCACCTTCACCGTCTCATCCCCGTCCTTACCTCCGGCGGGCAGGTCCATCTCGTGCAGCGTGCACGAGGTGATGGCCGCAAGAGAGGCAGCCATCAGTGTAATCATTCTTTTCATCGCTATAATTGTATTTGTTGATAGTACGTCAGATGACCTCGTCATAGACGAGTCCCTCCTCCCATGGGATGACCGAGACGCTGACCTCTCCCGTGGCGTAGTCCACGCCGAGGAAGATGTCGTCAAGGTCTTCCGCCGTCCAGTCGTAGCCTGTCTCCCTTATCATCCCACCGAGGTCGTATGGGAAGGTGTGACCGTCCGCTCCCGTGATGTCCATCACCAGGGAGTCGTCCCCCTGGCGCATCAGGCGGAAGTACCACACTCCGTCCTCCGTACGGTCCGGAGCGAACGAGAACGTCCCTCCGACAGGGGCGAGCGTCACTAGGTCCAGACCGTTCCACCTGCCCCTCACCATGACAGAGAACCCGTCATCCGCGTTCTCCATCTTCACCGCCACAGCGGCGTACTGCTTGTGCAGGGACACCCGGTCGGTGGCCGTCTCCCCGTAGGCGGGCACGTCTGCCCGGTAGGCGTAGAGCCTCGGGGACTGGTCGCCCTCAGGTACGACGACGGTCATGCCGGTGCTCCCGTAGGACCCCGGAAGGGAATGGGCGCAGTAGTGCACCATCCCGCGCGGCACCTCCTCCTCATGGACCGTCGGGAAGTCCTCCCCGGGGATGTGCACCCCGAAGACGGACCTCTCGTCGGTCCAGCCCTTGAGGGACACCAGGTCGGTGTACCGGGAGCAGGTGGAGAGGTCTATCTGAAGCCAGCACGGGCAATCGTCCCTGTCCTCCTTGACCGAGCAGGAGGAGAGGGTGAGGAGCAGCACGGCTGCGGCGAATGAAAGTCTTCTTCTTGTCATTGCAGTTGTGAATTTATTGTGCCCGGGAGGGGTGTCGCTCCCCGGCGTCGGCTGTGCCCGTCGGCATCTCCGCCTCCGCCCCGTCCTCCGGTCCGGGCCTGAGCGGTCCCCTCATCATCGCGACGAAGGGACCGTGATTTAATCATTATCCACTTACGAAAATCAGATTGTCTCGTCATACACCGCCCCTGCGGTCCAGCCGCTGACGGTGATGCTTGCCGATATGGTGCCCTTCTCAACAGGCTTGTTCGGGTCCTCGGCCCCGAGGCCGGTGATGGTCAGGCCCACGGTGTAGGTCTTGTTGCGCTCCAGGGTGGCGTTGTCCAGGACGACAGGATAGTAGTACTTCTTCCCGGATACGGTGGCCACCACTGTGAGCACTGTCCTCTGTGCCGCGAAGGTCGACTGGAAGCCTGTCGGCGCGGTGGTGCTGCTGTTCGGGAAGGAGTAGAAGAGGTAAGGGGTGGACGGGCTGTGGGAGGCTCCGTTGGCTACGCTCTGCCCCACTCCCTTGTAGGTGAGGGCCTCGCAGGAAGCCTTGTAGGTGCTGCCGTCGATGATGTGCGCGGTGTTCCTTGTGGACTCGTCCGCACGGCCGTTCTTGTTGTACCAGGTGGATGCCGCAGCACTGCCTGCAAGGTTCTGGTTGCCGACGACATTGCTGAGGAACACCCTGTCGACGGTGATGGCACCGTATGACTGCGGGAGCTTGTTGACGATGCTGGACAGGGCCACGCGGCTCACCAGCCTGGACACCGTGATGGCACAGTTGGCGGTGCCGCCCGAGGTTACGGTCACGGAGGCGCTTCCCGCCATCACGAATCCCGTCGAGGCCGTGGTGCTGTTGGCTGAGAGGTCCACGGCCGTGGCCTGGAGGGCCGACAGGGTCCCGATGGTCGAGAGGTCAGGGCCGTTGACGACTGCCCACACGGTCTTCGTTCCTGCAGTGGTCGAGATGGAACCGCTGGTCGAGGTGCCGAGGTTCTGGTAGAAGTTGATCGCCCCGTCACTTCCGAAGACGAACAGCTGGACCTTGTTCACCTGGCTCTCGTAGGTCTGGGACGTGGTGTAGGCTGAGACCGCCTTGGTGGCGGCCGGGTCCTCCCCTGCTACGGTGAAGACGATGCTACCCTCTTCCTGAGGGACGATGGCGGAGCCGACGGGCTCCTTGCTGCAGGCCGCGAGTGCTGCACAGGCGGCCGCAATCATGAAAATTCTTTTCTTCATTTCTTAAACTGGTTTTATGGGTTGATGTCATTGTCTGTCGGTTGTGCGCCCCGGAGGCGTCTGCGGTGGGTGAGGCAGATGCGGATCTGCACCACCGTCCCGAGGATGAGGAAGAGGGCGGCAAGGAGGGAGAACCCCCAGAACGTCGCTGCGGCTAACCCGATGACCGTCCTCAGCCATCCCCCGTCCGGAGCCAGATGCAGGAGCCCGAACCCTATGAAAAAGGCGTTCAGCGTGATGGCCAGCGCGATGAGCGCATACTCCCCGAACCTGGTGCCGTAGAAGGGATCCCCTCTAAGGGGGTCGATGTCACATGAGTGTTTACTGCATTTCTTCATGGCTGTGCATTTTGGTTTCAGCGCTCATGCTTGTATAAGATTCACCTGAATGGGATACGTCCTTGGCTGTCTTCCTCCTCCTTGCCTGGGAAGAGCTGCGGTGGGGTTTCGTATTGGACCTGCCTCCTGACTCACGGACCGCCTCCTCGAGACTATAGAAGTTCCTGTCGATGCTCTCCTGGATATCTATCAGCACATATTTGATCCTGCCCACCTCCAGTTCTATCGGGCTTGGATTTCTTCCGGAAATGCGATAGACCAGGAAACAGAGAAGGAAGACAATCAGCATTATCGCGATGACTTCCACGGCCAGTGGCCACAGATGGTCGAAAAGCGAGCCTGAGGCTGCTGCCTCAATGTCCGCCACTGCGGAAGTGTCGGCATTGCATAATGTCTCGAAAAGGCTGTCCAGCGGCGCGTCCTGCCGGAGAGCGGAGAATGTGTCAGTAATCATAATCGGAATCATTTTGTCGGTTGAGATCGTATGTCTTTATCAGCGCGGCTATCTCCGGGTCGAGGTTGCCCCTGTGGATGTATGCCGGGTTGAGTTCGCAGGAGTTCACATAGCACTGCACCGCCTCCTGCACGCGGCCCAGCCTGGTGTAGACCACCGCCCTCATGTAGAGGACCTCGGCGGTAGGTTCCAGGGTTTCAAGAATGCTGAGCGCACTGGCGTTGTAGTCAAGGGCACAATAGGCCACAGCAGTGTTGTAGTCAGCGTAGGTTCGAAGGTACGTGACCGCTCTTTCATAGTCCCTGTCCCTTATCGCCTGCACGCCCAGCATATATGTCGTGTCGAGTTCCGTGGTGTGTACCGTGTCCTTGACCATCCCCTTGCGGTGCAGGTGGAAGTCGAAGCGTACCGTCCTCAGACGTGGATAGACCTGCTCGCGCAGGTACCGGTAGTATGGCTGTCTCCTCAGTCCCTCCTCAAGGGCGTCAAGGTCGACGGCCGAGGCCCTCAGACGGGCGTATTCTTCCTTCTGGGCATCCGTCATGGTGCTGTCCTTCCTGATGAGGGCGTCTAGCATCGTCCAGTTCTCGCCCCCGTTGCGGGCTATGAACCTGATGTCGGGCCGGTGCACCTCGTGCACTACCTCCCCGTCCTCGCCGATGCTGAAGCCCGCCTCCCGGTCAAGGGAGTCCCGGTAATGCCTGATATAGCCCTCGAAGAAACGGCACACGGACTCGCTCCTTCGCTGCGCGAGGGCGCGGTTTGCCCTCTCGGAGCCCTCCGGTGATGCAGAAGCCGTCACGACGATGGAGTCCAGGTCATAGACCGTGTCCTCGATGAGCTGTGCGAGGTTGCCCCGGATGCGCCCGATCTCGTCCCGGTTGTTCGACAGGGAGATATCCACCTCAGAGCTTCCGGAGGCGAAGTCCACATAGCAGGCTGTGTTAGCCTGGGCACGCCGCTCAATGACCCTCGTGAGGTATCGTTCCTTGCCGTCGACAAAGGAAGAGAGACTGCTTATGTAGAAGGTCAGCGGCTCGCTGCGGGACATAAGGTACACCTTCCTGTCCGACTCCCACACCTCCCCGGAGAGGACGATGTCCACCTTGCGGAGCTTGGGCCTTGTGGAAATGGTCTGCACGTAGTTGTAGATGAAGTCACCGTTCACATCCCTCAGGACGGTGTCTAGACGTATCCCCTCGGTGACGATAGGGACCTTGACGTACTTGCGGTACATCCTGTCCCTGAGGCTCTTCTTGCGGTTGTTCCACCGCTTGGCAATCTTGTTCGTGTAGTGGTCGACCGCCAGACGCTCCGTAACGCCGTACACCGAGGCGAACTGCTCGTCGGAGACCTCAGTGGAGTCGCTGCGGAAGGCGTACACCTCGGGGATGTTCCTCTGGAGGAAGAGCTCCAGCTGCCAGACGTTGATGAACCGGGTGGTGTCGCTGACTATCGACGCAAGGAAACGCTCGTACTGCTGGTAGCCCTTGAGTTGTGCCTTCCTGTAGTCCCTTCCGGTGATGACCACAGGCTCGAGCCGTATGCTGTCCCCGAGGACGTACATGTCCGGGAAGAAGCGCAGCTGCCACCTCGAGTCCTGCATCGCCTCCGGGACGATGATCTGGAACTCCAGGTCCACCTTCCCGTGACGTTCCGCCACGTTGCGGAAACGGGCGGTGACCACGGCCGCGTCGATGACGTCGTGCGCCACCATCTCCCCGTCCTCGTCCTGCACGGCGTTCATGAGGAACATCTCCTCACCGTTGAGTCCCGTCACGCGGATGGTGTCCCTGCGGTGGCTGCGCAGTGCCTCCATCTCCGGAAGGAGAGGCTCCTCGTCACGGAGCCTCAGCGTGGCGGACACGTCGCCCCGCGCGAGGCTCTGGGCCTTGCGGGACACTCCGCACGAGAAGAGGAGCAGGGCGGCAGCCGCCAGCGTTATGACCGTACCCGTCCTCACCCGTTGGTCTTGGTAATAGTATATGAATAACTTCCGCCCTTGACCTCCTCGCCGTTCCATACGACGGTCTCGGTGGGGCAGGTCACGTTGACCCTCACGCCGAGCAGGCTCTCGAAGTCGACGGTCAGGTGGTGAGTCGAGGAGACAACCACGAAATTGGCATATCCGTCGTCGACCTCCCACCACTGCTCGATTCCGTCCATGACATCAAGCCACTCGGACTCCCACGTGGTGTTCTTGATGGTGCAGTTGGTCATCGTGGTCTCCAGCAGGGAGGTCGCCGTGAGGTCGTACCAGCGTCCCGTCTCCGGGACGAAACGGGAGAGCTCCACCACGTCGCACATGTCCTTCCACTCCGTGAACTTGTCCAGGTAACCCTCCCTGTTGCTTGCACGGTGGTAGTCGCACCGTCCCCTCACCGCGAGGGAGTCCCTGACGGCCACCGACAGCGAGTAGGGGTTGCTGCGGAACATGATGCGTGTCTTGCCCGTCGAGGGGCTGCGCGCCACCTCCACGTCAAGGTCGGGATAGCGTAGGGGTTCGCTGAAGGAGAACGTGCAGGAACGTGTCCTGTCCCCGTAACGAAGGTCCACTTCCACCTCGTGCGTGCCGGGCCTTATGAGCGGCATGGCCATGGACAGTATGGGTGTCCTGCTGAAGTTGACGTTGAACTCCATCCCCTTCTGCCTCTTCCCGTCGATGCTGACGGTGCCGCTGTAGTCGCGGTCCATCACGCCCTCCCTGAGGCTCAGGAGCAGGGTGGATGTCCCGGCGGACTGCTCAGTCGACACCTCGGCATGCAGGGCGAACGGCTCAACGGTGATCGTGAACGCCAGGTCCCCTCCGATGGAGTAGTCCTCCGTGGACAGGGTGAACGACGCCTTGTGCTCCCCTTCCGCGAGGGCGGGGAGCCTCAGTGTCACGGGGCCGTCCTTGAAGGAGACCGCCGAGCCGGAAGGCAGCTCCGCTCCGCCCTGGCGCGAGAGCAGCAGGGACGGGTCGGAGTCGATGACGTAGTCGAGGGTGTAGTCGCATTGCGGACAGCCCTTCTCAAGTGAGAGACTGATAAGGTTCTCCTCCCCGGAGAGGTAGTGCCTTGAAGAGAAGGTGAACGAGTTGTCCTCCACGGCGATGGGGGCCGGATCGCAGGACAGGGCGGCCATGCACAGAAGGCAGGGCGCCAGGATGGATGCAAGGTATCTTTTCATGACTCAGAATGTGAATACAAGTGAGACCAGAAGATCCGAGGGGAGGACGAACGCTCCGCTGCCCTGCTTCTCAATCTTCCCGCAGGAGGGGCAGGAGTACACCGTGTATCGGTGCCATCCTCCCCAGAGACCGGCACCGAACTCCACGTTGACGTTGGGGTGGAGCATGAGGGAGTAACCGGCCGAGAGGGCCGCGCCGACGGCGTCGCCCTCCTCGGTGCGTGGCGAGCGGATTCCTCCTCGGTTGTATTCCTCCCACTGTCCTCTCGCTCCGACCCACCAGCCGGAGTAGACGTTCCACGGCCACCAGCGTGCCCCTACGGCGGCACCTCTGACGCGGTTCTGCCGGCAGTGCGGGCCCTTCCCGAACGTCCACGGGTTGTACCTGGCGGAGACATTGACGCTCCAGTGGCGTCCGACGGCAGCCGACAGCTCGGCGTTCGCAGTGCCGAAGTTGGCCCAGTCGACGGCGTTGGTCGACACGGACAGATTCTGCGCACGTGCCTGGAGCGACGCGCACAGGAGGATGACGATTATCGGAAGGATGGTTCTTCTGGGTATCATGTCAATGGATGGATTTACAGGTCAATACGTATCCCGGCGGTGGTGTTCCACCGGATGCGGGAGGCTCGTGAGGAGAAGTTCACGGGGATGTCCGCTCCCAGGACGAGGGCGACGGACCGGCAGAAGAACACCTCCACCGTTACTGCCGCACTGAGTCCATAAAGGAACACCCCCTTGGACGGCATCCTCAGCTCGATGGTTGGAGGAAGGACCTTGCGGGGGTCATAGCACTCATACCCGGCGAACAGCCCTCCCCCTGCATACAGACACAGTGCACGGGAGCGCGTCGATACCAGCCTCCACTGCCATGTCCCTCCGGCAGTGATATCAAGGCACTCGAGGTCGTCACCCGTCGAGAGCGGCGCGCGGAAGCCCTGGGCCTTCACCCCTGCCTCCCAGAGCGACCGCTCCAGGTATTGCCCTCCGCTGACGGACACCCCAGGCGCACCGCCCCAGTGGGCGGCGGCCTGAAGGAACGGCTGTCCCTTCATCGTTCGCTGTGCATAAAGGGGTGAGACCAACAGGAGTAAAAATAACACCGCTGTAAAATTTAATTTCATCATATTGCGGAAATATCGCTAAAATGAAAAATCTAATTTTCTCTGCTTACTTGGCGGCAAATGTACGAAGAAAATCCGAAATGTCAAGTCTAATTTGGCATCTGTCAAAAATATTTTGACTATTTTTGCCCCTGCAAGAGATAGAAACCATCATGAAAGAAGACCTTAGGACCATCCGGATCAGCGACCTGACGCTTCCGGAGCTGCGGGGGATGTCAACAGCCGAGCCCCCGGGCATGAGGCAGCAGCCGATGCTGATACTGCCCAACAGCTTCACGTTCTCCTACAAGGCGGAGAACTTCACGGCGTGCCAGCACGACATACTGATACTGATATTCGAGAAGCTGCAGGGATTCATGACCACGGGATGCCCTCTGGACAAAGAGCTGTGCTCCGAGCAGAAGGTGACCATCGACTGCTCGGAGATAATGGACATACGCCACAAGGAACACGTCATACAGGCGGCCCTCGGGCTGCGGGACCTCCAGTTCGGGTTCCGCTACATCCGGGACGAGCTGGGCAATGTGAACCGTGTCTGGGGAGTGTTCGTCACGACCGTGGAGGACATCCGGGACACGTCCTTCATCCGCCTTACCATCAACCGTGACATCTTCCCCGTACTGACCTACTACGGCGAGAGCGTCGGAGGTACCTTCCTCCTGAAGGGGCCCGCCCTCGAGACTAAGGGACGGCACACGAAGACCATCCGCAACATGCTCATCTCCCGGAAGGGGCTTGGACAGTTCCGTACGGACCTGGACGAGTTCAAGCTGATGCTGGGGCTCTCGCCCAAGTACCGTCCCTCCTGCCTGAGGAAGGACATCCTAGAGCCAGTGCGGAGGTGGCTCCTGGAGAACAGCGACATCTGGTTCGAGTACGAGATCCAGAGGGAGAAGGTGCCGGGGAAGAAGGCACGCTCCAATGCCATCTTCATCTGGATATACACCAGCGGGAAGGACGCCTCCCGCAGGGACTACGGTGATTACTCCACGGTCTATAACTGGCTGGTGATGGCCTCCCGGAAGACTGACCTCGGGGTGGTGCAGTTCGTTGACCGCATCTGCGAAAGCGGACGGCTCCACTTCGCGGCCTCCAAGTGCCGATATTACGGAGGACTTGTCCGCTCCGGCGAGATGGACCGCGCGCACGCCGTGAACATCGTCCGGAAGATAATGCTCGAGGACTTCTCGATCGACCTCCCGTGAAGCTTTTTGCAGCTTGTTCACATTTTTCCCACCTTTCCTCTCACAGTCCTTCCGCGGTCGCTCACAGAAAAGCCACCTTCCGTATACGCCCCGTTCACATTTTTCCCACCTTTTGTGGCGGTGAAACAAGCATGGAAGCCCTTGGGAGCGGGATTCAGCTCAAAAGGATAGAGTATCTATAAAGAATCTATAATTCTATTCTTTAAGATTGCAATACGCGCGCAAGGACCCGAGGCGTTCCCCACCTTGCTTGTGGTCCCGGATTGGATGACGGAAAAAGGAAAGTGAGACCTGCAATTCTTGCAGGGATTTCGTGCTGAGGAAGAGACTCTCTACCTTTGCAGCGGTGAATGAAACAAGCCCTCCTCGTCCAATGGATAGGACGGCGGCCTACGAAGCCGCAGATGGAAGTTCGAGTCTTCCGGAGGGTACCATGGAGCCTTGGCAGAGATGGTCTATGCGCGGGACTGAAAATCCCGAGAACGAGGTCCGAGTCCTCGGGGTTCCACCGGAATACATGGTGTCTGTAGCTCAGATGGAAGAGCGCCGGGTTGTGGCTCCGGTGGCCAAGGGTTCGATTCCCTTCAGACACACACCAAAGGGGATATAGCTCAGCGGCAGAGCAACGGACTGTTAATCCGTGGGCCGGAGGTTCAAATCCTTCTATCCCCGCCACTGAAATGAAGCATGGCCGAGAGGCTGAAGGCACATCACTGCTAACGATGCGGGCGGGAGACCGTCCCGGAGGTTCGAATCCTCCTGCTTCCGCAAGATGCTCAGATGGCGAAGCGGTCAACGCGCCGGCCTGCAAAACCGGTATCCGCCGGTCCGAATCCGGCTCTGAGCTCAGAATGCTGTCTTGGCTCAATTGGCAGAGCAGCTCATTTGTAATGAGCAGGTTGTCGGTTCGATACCGGCAGACAGCTCAAGAATATTTTGTATATTTGCACCGTCAAACACTAAATGGATATGGCAATGACATTTACACATAGTCGACGCACACGTTGTTTCAGCAGCAACGTGCGCCGTGCCGTATCCGCCAGCATCAATCGTTTCCATCGATTTAACGCCTAGGACGGCACCCTTTCCGCTCACTTCCCGAGCATGTACCGGCATACTCCGGCAATCCCAGAACCGATAACCGCTGCCGCACGCGCAGCACAGGTCTTTCCCGAAGGAGGAAGGCAAAGATGGAAACTGAAGCAATCGTAGAACAGATAAAGTCCCTGCTGGCAGAGCTCAGGGCAAAAGGAATCTCAGAAGACATAATCGACTCCCTGATAGGCCCGGGAGCCGATTACAGGGTCGTGGTCGACGGCAGGGGCTATCTCCTGCTGCCTGACTGCCAGGGTGTGAAGATTAGGCTCACCCCGATGGAGAGGACGCTGTACATCCTTCTCCTGAGGTATCCCGGGGGCATTCCCGTGGATGACCTCTACCTCTACTATGACGAGCTCCTGAAGATATACATGTCCCAGACCGTCTATGATGACAGGGACGCCGCGGAGGAGGCGGTTGGAGCCCTGGTGGACGACTACAAGACCACCCTCTACACCAACGTCTCGAGGATAAAGAAGAAACTGACCGACAAGCTCGGGCAGAAGGTGGCCGCTCCCCTTCTCATCACGAGGACTGACGGTGTGTACAGGATTCCAGTGAAGAGGGAGCTCGTGACTTACAGGTAACCTGCAAGAATTGCAGGGATTTCCCGGAAGGGACGATGCTGCATATATTTGCAGAATGGAAAACGACAACCGATTTACTCTTGATGCGCGTCTCAGGGACCTCGTGGTCTGCCTGGGCGAGACCGACATGAGTGATGATGCGATCATCTCGGTCTGTCTGGACCTGTGGGAGCATCCTTCCGCATGCTCCCGTCTGATGACCTATCTGGAGTGCGGTGAGAGAAACTCGGCAGAGGTACTGTCTTTCCTTGCCCTGACAGACTGATACACAAAGAAAACCGGCATGCCCATACGTTTTGGAGCGTGCCGGTGAACTCTATCAAGCCTTGATGACG
>SFJN01000066.1 GCA_004555055.1 Bacteroidales bacterium
CCATACAATCTCGGACAACGTCTTCGATGAAGGCGAGACAGAATATGTATATAAGCCATAACTTGATGGTTTTGATACTCCAAAATTATACATTTCTACCTAACAACACAAATAATTTGGAATATAAATACCCCTTTAGTTATATTTCCCAACAAACATACTGATAACAAATGTACTTAAAGCACAAAAGGTATTGGCTAATGCTGTCGAAAAGCGTACAATTACCTAACATACCTATTGTGCAACGCAATAGGAGATGCAGTAAAAAAAGAAGGGACCGATACAACGTTTTTGGTCTGCAATATAACGTCCCCAAGATGTCAGTAGGAACTGTTTTTCGAATAATCACCACACTTTATCGCGAAATTCTGCTTACTTTTGTAAACAAAAAAACTCCAACATACGGAGACACACCCCAAACCGCGCCTAACCATGCCCAAGAAGTTCCACACCACCCCACCCCCGGGCTTTTCTGTCTGCCTGCACAGCGACTGCCCGCTTGGAATGACCTGCCTGCACAGGACCGCCTACGAAGCAATGATTGAAGAATCTGAATTCATGCAAATCATTAATCCCCGTAAATGCACCAAGGACCAGTCCTGTCCATACTACCGCAGCAACGTGCCTGTGACCTTTGCAAAAGGGTTCACTAATTTCCAGAAACGGATGTTCCCGGAAGAATACAAGAAGTTCATGCAAATGCTCATTACCAAGTTTGGCCGCAACGCCTATTTCCAACAGAGAAGAGGGGATGTCTGCCTTTCCCCAAAGGAACAGGCCTTCATCCTCGAAACCCTGAAGACGGTGGGTGTGGACGAAGAAATGAAGTTTGACGAGTACTTCGACCAGGTTTCATGGTACAATTAATCTAAGAAAAACGATTCCACCTACAGTTTTCACGGTGGAATACCGGAGTTTACTTGGAAGAATACTACAGTTTTCACGGCACTTTACTATTGAAAGTCCCGAGAAAAGCATGCAGGAAAACGGCTATCTGCCTCGTAAATATCGGAAAATCATCTTCCAAACCTCCATCCATTTACAGAATCCTTCAAACTCCATATTTTAAAGAGGCAGGAAGAATCAAATCTTCCTGCCTTTATCTTGACCCGAATACTCTGCCTCTGTCCATTACAAGGCTTTTATCGGGGAACACATACAGCAAAAGGACCTTTCTGTAAAAACACAATATATCCCCCGTCCACAGCACATTGTCTGAAGGCGGGGGAGGTTTATCCTAAATGAGAGAATTATACAAAACTATGCAGTCGGCTTATTCAGCCACGCAGATGGTGCAGCGGTTCTTGCGATAGTTCGCCTCGTCGTTGCCGAAGGGCTGTTCGGTGTCGCCCTTATAAGCCTTGTTGATGCGGTCGGCTGCGATGCCTCGCTGGATAAGGGCATCGTAAACGGCGTTTACACGCTGCTTGGAGAGGCGGAGGTTGATGGTGGCATTACCGGTGTTCTTGTCGGCATAACCGGTGATGTCAATCTTGGCCTCGGGATACTTGTTGAGGTATGCCACACACTCCTCGACCTTGAGCATCTCCTCGGGACGGATGTCGTAACGGTTGATGAGGAAGAATACATTCTGGATGCAGGGCTTCACCTCTTCCACTACTACAGGAGCGGGAGCAGGCTCGGGTGCAGGAGCAGGAGCGGGTTCAACCACAGGCTCGGGAGCGGGAGCAGGCTCTACCACAGGGGCGGGAGCGGGCTTGCGGGTCTTGCCGAAGCGGAAGGTGAGACCCAGCTGGCAGGTAACCTGCCAGTCCTTGGTCATGTTTACCTCGGGAACATAGTCGTGATGACCATGGTGGAGGGCATCTGCCTCAAGGTTGAGGCTCCAACGGGGAGAGAGGGCAAAATCGAGCATCAGACCGAGCTTTTCGGTGTGGGCGATGCGGTTGGCCTCGGGTGGCATATGACCTTCGGGAATGGCCATGGCAGAGGTTTGGTATTCCGTAAGACGGAGATTCTCCTGATAGGCATTGACGGTGGTACCGTCGGCACGCTGTACGGTAACCTCGTTCCACTCGTCGCCCCACACCTTGTTGCCACCAAGACCTCCAATGAGGTAGAGGTTGCAGACATTATTGTCGCGATGGTTGAACATGGAGACAAGGTTGACCATAAGGTCAGCGGTAAGCGTGGCATACTTGAAGTCGTAGTAGGTACCTACAGCCTTGTAGCCTTCGCGGCCCTTCCAGCCATTGAGGTGAAGGCGGGTACCGAGTACGGGGGTCCACTGTACACCACCGTAGACGGAACCAGTACCGGTGAGGACGTCACCGAAGCTCCACTCACGGGCATAGCCGTTGGTAACCATCTGTACACCACCCTGAAGGCCGATGAAGCCATGAGGATAGGTCTTTGTGATTTCCTCGGCATTGGCCTGCAGTCCGAAGGCAAAGAGGGCCAATGCAGAAACAATGAATGACTTGAGTTTCATAAGATTATTGTATTTGTAATATTGTCGATTATAATTGAGCTTGCCTCTTCGTTTTCTCGCCATGGCAATGATTGAGCAAATTGACTTCGTCGTCTTCCTCCTCGCTCGGGATAGCTGGAGCAAGCTCCGCTCTCCTCTCGCTCGTTCGTCAGTTCATCATTGCTCATCTGGCTTAACGAAAACGTTGAACACGGCCATCACGGATATAGAGGCCGCTGGAGGGCTGACGTTGCAGACGACGGCCGTGGAGGTCGTAAATGCCCTGTGGGGACCGGACATCGGACTTCACGACAGGGATGCCCACGGTGTAGGAGTCGGTGACATCTTCGTAGGTGATATTCGAGCCGTTGTGACGTGCAACGTAGTATTTGTCCGTCGTAATGCGCGGAATATCGGCGGTCTGTGCCTTTCCGTTTCCGGCATTGAAGATGATGTTGAAATAGTACCCGGGCGCGGTGATGGAGAAGGTCTGGCAATACCATTCCTCGCCATTGATGGTCTGGATGCTGCTTTCAGGCATCAGTTTTCCAGGCCATGACCCGTTAAGCTGCTTGCCGTCGAGGTCCCAGGCATAGAAATAGACAGGCGTCCAGTCGGCCTTGACGTGTACGGTGACGTCGTAAGGTTCAAAGGAACGGATGACGTATGCACGAGTGCAGACATCAGTGACCTTGCCATCGACGAGCAGTCCGGCCTTGAGGGTGGCGGAGGCATCGATGGTGATTTCCGTACCGCCTGCCACACGGGTTCCGTTGGTGGCTGAGGGCTCGGAACCGTCGAGGGTATAGACAATCTGCGCACCGTCCGTCTTGCTCACTGCAATGAGCCGGGCCTTCACGGGCTCGTAGTACTCGCCTTCGCCGGCAGAAATCCAGGCACACTCAGCCTCACGGGAGAGGAGATACTTGTAATGGTATCCTGAGAGGATTTCCACAAAGTTGGTGGCATTGGATCCGGCAAGTTTTATGTCGGCCGTTGCTCCGAGTTCACATAGCAGGCGGCAACGCGTTCCCTGGGCATACCGGGCATAATAGCGGGCATTGCTGGCAAGGGTAAGGTAATCCGACTCGTTGTGGATACCTGCCAGACGGCGTGCGGCAATCATGGACTTGATTTCAGGCTTGTACGCCTGCCAATGCTTGTAGAACACACAGGGCGTACCGGGCATCATAAGGAGGTAGGCGTTGGCGGCAAGGGTGTCGCGAAGGATGGGATCCTGCACCTCGGTGGCAGAGCGCTTCTCCATGTCGTGGTTCTCGACGAAGGTAACGGCATATCGGCGATAGTCCTGTGCATTCAGCACCATGTCGGTGGAGCTGAGCTTGCTCCAGTCGTTCTGGTTGATTGCGTCGCGGACACGGTAGCGGAACTGGAAGTCGAAGGCGGCACTTGTGGGTACACCGTCGACGGAGGTTCCCGTTATCCAGTTCTGGATGGCCTGTGTACCGTCCCAGTATTCTCCGACGGAGAATCGGGGTTTGGACGAGGAGTTGTAGTCGCCGGTGTAGGAGGCGCTGTAGCCCTTCACCATGTCGTAGCGGAAGCCTTCGTAGCCAAGGTCGTGGAGCAGGAAGTCGAGGTACGACTTGATGCAACGGTTGACATTGGCGGACTTGTGGTCGATGTCGCGACATCCGTCCCAGCCTTCGCCGGTATCGTTGTTCGCAGAAATGCTGATGCCCTGCTTGTCGGCCCATGCCCGCGTCTGACCGTTGTCGTCGTTCGCACAGATGTCTGTGGGGAGCATGTGGAACGTCTCGCCATTATAGGTCTCTTCGGGGAAGTCGACCCACGAACCTCCGGCTCCGAGATTGTTGCGGTGGTTGATGACCACGTCGGCAATGATGCCGGTTCCCTTTTCACGGTATGTGGAAATCATGGAGCGCAACTGGTTTTCGGAGCCAAAACTGCTGTTATGGTCGTAATAGTAGACGGGCATGTATCCCATGACATTGTAGGTGGTATTGCAGTTTCCGGACTGCGGCACCCAAATGAGGCTGAAATACTTGGAGAGCTCATCGCTCTGCTGCTCGAGATAGCTCCATTGGGAATCGCCGTAGCTGTTCCAGTAGAAGCCCTGAAGCATGACACCGTCGTACTGCGACGGCCAGCCCTGTGCAGCCACCTCAGCGGGGAGGCACTGTGCAGCAGCAAAAAGCAGAAGCGAGGGGAATAGCGTATGTCTCATGAGAAAGGGGGGAAGGGCCTGCGTTCCGACAGCAGGAGCGAAACCGACAAATGAAGCGGAACGCAGGCAATAAAAGGGGGACTGGATTATTCTACCGTGCAGAAAATCTTGTCGCTGGTCTTGCGGGTAGGATAGAGTTTCACGGTGTTGCCGGCAACGGAGATGTTGGCACCGTTGGCGCAAAGGTCGCCGATGTTGGCACCGTCGCCGTTGGCTCCGAGGTTGATAGCCCAGTCGTTGTTGATGCGGAACTTCCAGCCATTGGCGGTAAGACCGGCGTTGGTGGCCTCGTAGCAATACTCTTCGGCATTCCAGGTCATAACCACATCGCCGCCCCATCCGTTGAAGTCGCCGATGATACCCATGGTCTTCACCTCGGTGGCGGTAATGCTCTTTCCGGGAAGGTCAACCACGAAATAGTATACATTCTCGCCACCGCTCACGCCGATGTTGCCACCGCAGTCTACAGCGGCATCGTTGAAGGCTGTGAAGTGTCCGCTGTTGATTTCACCATCCCAAGAACCCTGAACGGTCTGGAACTTGAACTGGTTGCCCCATCCATTGGGGTCAGCACAGTATACAAAGCCGGTGTAAACGCCGTCGTTGGCAGGCGACTGAAGTTTCTGGGCTGCCTGGCTCCAACCATCGGTGGCACCGATGAAATAGATGTATTCGCCGTAACTGATCTTTTCGATGAGATAGGTGGAGTTAAGGACGTCGACAGTGAACTTCACATACTTGGCATCGCCGGCTACGCTGACCTTGAAGGAACCTTCGTCGGTGAGTGCGGAACGGCGGTCGAAGTGTCCGGTCTCACCGACAAGGTTCATACCGTTGCCTTCGAGGGCTCCGAATACATTGTTCCAATCGGCAGTTTCGACCGTCTTGTCGTCGGCAAAGGCAAACCAGCAGTCGCCATCGGTGACGGGGAAGGTGATGGTGAAGACAGGGTCGTCATAGACGTTCTTGTCGCTGTGAGCGAAAGGCATGGCGGTGCAGGTGGGATTCCATTCAGAGGGAGCACCGATGAGATAGAGGTTGGGATAGAGCTCGGGGGCAAGGAGTTTGGCCTTGATGACGAAAGGAGCGGAGGTGGCGGTCTTTACGCTGGTGGTACCATTGGAAATCCACTGCTCGACTGTAGCCTCGATTTCGCGTTCATAAGGAGCTTTTCCGTAATTTGCCTCTATGTAGTATTTGAGGTCGGCGACAGCCATCTTGCCGGAAGCACCGATTTCATAGACGCTCTCTCCAAGGTGGAGGAGATAGTAGGGCGATGCATAAGCTGCATCGGAGGAGGTAGGAGCCTGAATGGTGCAGACCTGGACAGAGTCGAGATCTTCTTCAAGTAGTTTTGCAAAGTCAATGAGGTTGACTGCGGCTACACTACCATTGCCGAAAGTGGCAGTTTCGGGCTGGGGATTCTGCTGGGGAGCCGACCAATCGGTATAGTCGTCAGTACATGCCACCATTGCAGATACCAGGGTGATGCCCAATATGAGTTTCTTGAACATAATGCGTATGGTTTGTTTGCAGGGAAGAAGCGGTCCCTCCGCCATCAGCACGGACGGCACATGGCGGAGGATAGACGCCTGGGATGTTTCCCTACAGGGTTTTACAATGCGACGATACTGAACTCGCCGTTGATGTCGTTATAGGAAATGCAGTATTTGCCTACGGGGAGGCCAAGGTCTTCACCGTCGCCGGCGACACCCACATAGTTAACGGCGTTCTTCACGCTGCCATAGCCCTTCCACTCTTCGTTGGGACGGAATTTGAAGCCGCAGACACCGTCGGTGCAGACGTCGGGAGTAACCTCAAGGACGTAATACCAGGCATGGTTCTCCACACCCTCCTTGTTGTAGGGGAGCATGTCCTCGAATTCCCAACCGTTGAAGGCACCGGAGATTCCCATCTTGTCGAGAACCTTGGGAGTGATGTCCTGCTTCTCCATCTTGGCAGTGAGGGTCTTGGTATCCATGGTTACCAGGTAATAGCCGTTCTCGGGAGCGAGGATGTGTCCGCCGTCGGCACCCTTGTTGCGATAAATGATTTCACCCTTCTTACCACTGTTACCGGTCATACCATAGTCCCAGTTGAAGTCGGAGGGTTGGATTTTCCATCCAGCAAGGTCAGACTCACCATTGTCTTTATAGTCATCTGTGATGAAATAGTTGAGGTACTGGATGGTACCCTCACCGGTCTTCTTGTCGTATTCGTAACCTGGAACAAGGAACATGGGAAGAGCGCTCTCGCCAATGACAGAGCCCCACTTGGCGCCAAACATGTTACCAACGAGGTACCACATGATGGGCGTAGCATTCTTGAGCTCGACATAGTAGGGCGCTACCTTGAGGCTCACAGGATTGGAATATATGGGGAAGTATTCGTTGGACGAGGCGTCGAGGACAACGGACTTCACACGGACAAAGAGTTCGGAAACAGCAGGAACCTCCGTTTCGGCCCAACGGTTGAGCTTTTGGAGCGCAGTGGCCACATCGGCTGCAGGCAGGTTGTGGGTGCACGAAGTGGTGGTTTCGTCGAGAGCTATGTAGTCAGCAGCGCTGTTGTCTTCAGCATCTGCGTCGTAGGCTGTTTCGAAAGAGCCCTTTGTAGAAAGCTGGATGCTGTAGGTAGCTACAAGGGGAGCTTCCATATCGGTATAGCCCTCAGGCTGCGACCAGGAAAGGGAGATGACGCTGGACTGTGCAAGGTCGACAACGCCTTCGCCGACGGCAGGCTTATTGAGGACAAATGTAGTAGGCTGGGTGAGCGTAGGATTGCTATCACGGTCGTCTTCACAGGCGGTAAACATTACCACAGAAGTGAGGGCGAGGGCAGCCATTGAAAGTATCTTTTTCATATTTTCGATATTCTTTTTGAAATACTATTTCTTACACCAAGAATTAGTATCCCGCATTCTGGGTAAGGTTAGGATTGGATTCAAGGTCATCGCTGGGGATTGCGAAGACGTTGAGGTGGCTGTCGAAGCGAACACCATTCTTGGCACCACCCTTCCACTGCCACTTGTAGGTAGCGGTTTCACCACCGAACTGTCCAAAACGGATGAGGTCGGTACGACGGTGTCCTTCGAAGAAGAATTCACGGGAGAGCTCATCAAGGATGAAACTGAGAGAGTAAGTGCTGAGGGTGGAGGTGTTGGCACGCTGACGGATGGCATCGACGGCCTTGGTACCCTCGGCAGAAGTCTGGCCACCGTTCATGCGGGCATCGGCCTCGGCAAAGGTGAGATAGGCCTCGGCACTGCGCATAAGGAAGAAATCGGTGTCGACATACTTACTGTTGTGGGGCGTACCGCCACCGGCGTAGTTGTTGCTGTACTTTGCACAACTGATACCACTGGTAAATTCGCCCGGAGTCTCTACGCTTGCCGTACGGTCAACGCCAAAGAGGAGTGCACGGTCATCACCGGCTGCAGCAAGGATTTCCTTAGTGTTCAAGCCTTCGGCAGCAGCGGCATTGCCCTCACCGAGGAACTTTTCGACGAACTCGGGACGGCAACGGTTTCCGGCCCAGTATTCAGAAGTTCCGAATACGCCCATGTCGGCCTTTGTGGTAGAAGCGAGGAGAAAGAGCGTGGTACCCCAGCTGGTAGTAGTGGTACCATCCTGAAGCAAAGGAAGCACAGCTTCAGTGGCTGCGGAAGTTTCGCCATTGTCGCCCATGAAGAGCATCTGATAGGCACTATAGCCATTCATACCCTTGGTGTTGAGCTTGTGGGGACCATCCATGACAAGCTTGGCATACTGCTTCGCTTTCTCCCATTGTGCCTGTCCGGTATAGACCTCGGCATTCAGGTAAAGACGTGCAAGAAGCAGGTCGGCAGCATTGCGGTCTGCACGGCCATAGCCTTCATCACCGGACTTGCGGGCTGCAGGCTCGAGCATATCCTCACGCACAGCAAGGAGTTCACTCTCGATGAAGTTATACACATCCTTGCGGCTGGCCTGGGGTGCGTTGTCGGCACTGAGCTCGGTAAGGAAAGGTATGTTGCCGAAGCAGTCCATCAGATGATAATAGTAGAGGGCACGAAGGAACCGTACCTCGGCAGTCATGGTCTTGTCGTAGTTGCCGGCCACATCGGGATCAAGATAGTGGTTGCAATAGGTGATACCGGCGCAAAGACGATAGTAGAAACCACGCGTCATGGGGTGGCTGGCATCGTATTGGTTATAGTTGAAGGCAGGAATACCTTCGTCGCCCCAGCAGCAGATGGCCTCGTCCGTGGTGAGTTCGTTGGCATTGAAAAGCTGGCGCACGAAACCTGTGGTACCACCGTCAAGACCGTCAATGTCGCAGTCGCCATTGGCACCGCCCTGTCCGGCAAGAGCCATGTTGGCATAACACTTATTGAAAAGTCCTACGGGGTCAACCTCCATCACAGTAGAGGGGTCGATAGGGGTAACGTCAAGGTCGCCTATGCACGAAGTGAATCCCATAGACAGCATCACGGCTGCACAAGGGAGAATATGTTTAAGTTTCATATTGTGAAATCAGAATTAGGCGTTAGGAAATTAGAAATTGACATTCAGACCAAGCTGGACTGTGAAGGGACGGGGGTAAAGGTTGTTGTCGATACCACCGGAAACTTCGGGGTCAAGTCCCTTGTACTTGGTAAAGGTGGCCACGTTGGTAGCAGCGGCATAGATGCGTCCGCTCATGCCTTTGTACTTTCCGGAAGCGAGGAAGTTCTCAAAACTGTAACCGAGTGTGATGTTGTCGAGCTTCACGAAACTGCCGTTCTGCACAAAGTAGTCGCTGACCACGTTGTCGTAGGTTGCCCAATTGAGCTGTGCGGAACTCATGAGAATATTGTGGTTGTATCCTGCATAGGCAAACGAACTGTCGTAGGTTTTGGAAACGTTGCAGAAACCTGCTTCGACGTCATTGTACACATAATTGCCCCAGCTGCCGCGGAAGCCAAGACCGAGGTCCCACTTCTTGTACTGCAGACGAGTGCTCAGACCGGCCTGCCAGGGAGCGTCAGGACTCTTGTAGAAGTAACGGTCGGCTTCAGTGATCTGACCATCGGCATTACGGTCTACATAAACTCCTTCGAGTGCATGTCCGTTTTCATCATATACCTGCTGATAGACGTAGAAGCTGCTCTTGGGATGGCCCTCGGCATGAGCCTGCACAGTGTTGCCTGTACCGGCAGTGATGGCTCCGGTCTTGATCTTCTGGCCTCCTGCCGTCTTGGTGATTTCGTTGAGGTTGTAGGTGGCGTTGGCACTGATTTCCCAGAACCATCCGTTCTTCTGGACAGGACGGTAGGTAAGGGCGATTTCAACACCCTTGTTCTCCATGTCACCGACGTTACCCGTAACCTGGTTGCGGAAGTTGGAGAGCGCAGCCACATAGACGGTGTTGATGAGGTCGGTCGTTTTACGGAGATAGGCATCGACGCTACCGAAGAGCTTGTTGTTGATGATACCGAAGTCAAGACCCACGTTATACGTAGTGGTGGTTTCCCAGGTAAGGTTCTTGTTATAGGCATCGGGACGGTAGAGGATACCGTTGTTCATGGCGGGATAGAACGAATCGGCTACCGTATTGACATTGTACGAAGCAAAATAGCTGTAGTTGCTGATACCATCCTGCTGGCCTGTCTGACCATAACCGAGACGGAGCTTGAGTTCGCTCACCCAGTCCACATTCTTGAGGAAATTCTCGTCCTTGATACGCCATGCAAAGGCGAAGGAGGGGAAGAGGCCCCACTTGTTGCCCTTGGAGAAGCGGCTGGAACCGTCGTAACGTACGGTGGCAGTGAAGATGTAGCGGTCGAGGAGGATGTAGTTAGCACGTCCGAAGACGGAAGCAAGGTAGCTTTCGCCCTCCCAGGGTTTACCCTTGGTGTTAATCTGAAGGTAGTCGTATATATTCCCGTGATCGTCAAAGACAGGCTGCAGGCCGTAGCCAAAGCCGTCGCCCTTGTAGTGCTTGCGGCTCCATTCGAAGCCACCCATGATGTCGAAGTGGTGCTTGTCGTTGAAGTCCTTGTAATACTGCAGATAGGCAGAATAACTGAGATTGTAGCGGGTTTCCTTTTCCCACTCGTTCCAGCCATAATAGAATCCGGCGTAACTATAGGGGTTGCTCCAGTTTTCGATGCGTCCCTTGTTGTATTCCACCGAACCGTTGACATGGAAGCGAAGGTCTTCGAGACCATGGATTTTATAGTCCATCTCAGCATTACCGATGAAGGTATTGCTCTTACCGGTGTTCTCTTTGTTGTAGAGCAGGCTGACAGGGTTTCCGGTAGTGTTGGAATCGAAAGCGTCAGGCCACTTGGGGTCGTTGTAGGAACTACCATCCTGAAGCCACTCAAAATAGCCTCCAAGATTGTCCCAACGGCTGGCGGTAGCGGCGTACTTGCTGTCGTTGCAGGCATAGACAGGCTGGGTGGGATCCATGCGGGTGGCAGCACTGATGGCATCGGTATTGGCCCAACGGGTGTCGTTGTGCATCACTCGACCATTGAAACTAAAATTGAGGTGGTCGTCAAGGAAGCTGGGAGATAAGCTGACACTGGCAGTGTAACGCTCAAAATCAGAAGTCTTGAGCACACCTTCCTGACCAAGATAGCCGAGGCTGACACGGTAAGGCATGTTGGCGAGAGCACCGACAATGCTAAGGCCGTGCTCATGGTTGATGGCAGTCTGATAGATTTCGTCCTGCCAGTTGGTGTCGGAAGTTCCAAGAAGCGAGTAGCCAGTGGAATTCTCGCCATAATAGTTCTTGATGAATTCACGGTATTCGCCGGCCTTCATCACATCGAGCTGGTCGAGGTTCATGCTCACACCAAAAGTGCCGTTATAGCTTACGAGGGGCTTCTGATGTCCCTGACCCTTACGGCCTTTCTTTGTGGTGATGATGATGACACCGTTTGAGCCACGGCTACCGTAAATGGCGGTAGCTGAAGCGTCCTTCAACACGGTGAAACTTTCGATATCCTGAGGGTTGATGGAGCTGAGGATGTTGGAACTACCCTTACGTTTGTCGTTGTCCATAGCCAGACCGTCGATGACGATGAGGGGATCGTTCGAGGCATTAAGCGACGAACCACCACGCACACGGATGGTGGCACCTTCGCCCGGAGCACCGCCACCATTGATGACGCTCACACCGGCAATCTTGCCCTGAATCATGTCCTGGGCGTTGGTGATAAGACCATGGTTCTTCTCATCGGGCTTAATGGCAACTACCGAACCGGAAAGGTCGTTCTTCTTTGCCACACCATAACCGATGACCACAGCTTCGCCAAGGTTGTTGGCCATTTCCTCAAGGGTAACGGACAAAGGCTGTCCATCCCATCGGATTTCCTGGGGGTCATATCCAATGAAGGTAATACGAAGAATAGCACCTTTCTTTACGCCGGTAAGAACGAAATTACCATCATTGTCTACCATAGCACCATTGGTGGTGCCCTTTACTACTACAGACGCTCCGGTGAGCGGTTCACCATTGGCGTCGAAGACGGTACCCTTACAAGGACCGTTCTGCTGTGTAACTGCATAGGTTTCAACCGGTGCAGTTTCTGCCATTGCAAAGCCTGTGGGAAGGCTCATCAAAAGCAGCATCAGACTGACTGACTTAATACGTTTTAGCATATCGTTGATGTTT
>SFJN01000291.1 GCA_004555055.1 Bacteroidales bacterium
ATGTTCAACAGGGCAAAGGCAAATGTGCTAAGGGCAAAAATTCTCTATGCCAACATGAAATGGGACTGGAATTATCACCCAAATTGACGCAGAACCAAATTTTGGAAAAAAACCTACATTTCCTACACCAAAAATCCGAAACTACCAGTATTTACTGGCAGTTTCGGGTGTAGGATTGAGTGTAGGATTACGATTCAGGGTGTAGGATAACCTTTATTTTCCGTGCAAAATATGCAAAAAACCGGCAAAAAAGGACCTGGAATCTTGCCAATAGCATAAGGGTACTGCACGATTCAAACCGGTTTTCACAAGGGACTTGAGGAAACTGCACAAAAGAGCGTACATGTCCGATGGTTTCGTCCTGTCTGTACAGTTAATTGACAGAATGGAGACAAATCTTCGGGGGAGATGGATGTCCAACATCCAATGTGCCGCGCGGCGTCCACCCGGGGAAAAAGATGCTCATGCCGAAGCCGGGGCGGAAGCATCGTGCAACCCCATCTCCCGAGCCTTTTCCTTGATAAACTCAAGGGCGGCATCGTGCTCGTTGGGGACAATGCCATCGAGAATGGCATCCTTGAGAGCCGTCTTCAACATGCCCACCTCGCGGCTCGGAGGTATCTGGAAAATACGCATGATTTCCGCACCGTCGACGGGAGGCTGGAAGTTACGGATGCGGTCCTTCTCCTCAAGGTCAACAAGCTTTTGACGCACAAGACGGTAGTTTTCAAGAAAGCCCTTCTTCTTCTGGGCATTCTTGCTGGTGATGTCCGCCTCGCAAAGCACCATAAGGTCATCAATATCGTCGCCGGCATCGAAGAGCAGACGGCGTACGGCGGAATCCGTCACCTCATCATCAGCTATATTGATGGGACGCATATGGAGGTCTACAAGTTTCTCCACATAATGCAGACGCTCGTCGAGAGGGAGTTTCAGACGATGGAAAATCCCCTTCACCATCTTCTTCCCCAAAAAGTTGTGGTTATGGAAAGTCCAGCCCATCTGCACATCCCAACGTTTGGAGGCGGGCTTTCCGATATCGTGTAACAGAGCTCCCCATCGAAGCCACAGGTTATCGCTTTTGCGCGCCACATTGTCAAGGACTTCGAGGGTGTGGTAAAAATTGTTCTTGTGCTTGCGACCGTTGCGCTCCTCGACGATATCAAGGCGTGCAACCTCGGGAAGTATCAGTGCCAACAGCCCGCATCGCTGCAACTCGACGAAACCGATGCTCGGCACAGGGGCTGCCATAATCTTGTTCAACTCCGTGGAAATACGTTCTTGGGAAATAATCTTGATGCGCTCAGCATTGCGTCCCAAAGCCTCGAAAGTCTCCTCTTCAATATGGAAATTCAGCTGCGTGGCGAAACGTATGCAGCGCAACATGCGCAGAGGGTCGTCGCTGAAGGTGATGTCTGGGTCAAGAGGGGTGACGATGAGGCGATCTTCCAAATCATACACTCCGTCGAAGGGATCTACAAGTTCGCCGAAACGAGGACCGTTCAGACAAATGCCCATGGCATTGATGGTGAAGTCGCGACGGAGCTGGTCGTCGTGCAGGCTCCCGTCTTCCACTATAGGTTTGCGGGAGTTACGGCTGTAACTCTCGCGACGAGCTCCAACAAACTCCACCTCTTCCTCGCAATGCACGGTATGGGCTTCACCATTGGCATCAACAATGCGCTGGGTATGATGCCACTTCACCTGGGCGGTACCGAAATTCTCGAAAAACGAAAGATGGGCACCACGTCCCAAACGGGCCGAGAACTCGCGTGCCAAAGCTATGCCCGGACCGCCTTGGTGGGACTCAGAAAGGAATGCGGGACTGCCCACCACCACCACATCGATGTCCTTTGAGGGACGCTCCAACATCATGTCGCGCACATAACCGCCCACAATGTAAGCTTCGAAACCCATTGCGTCGGCCGTCTGCGAAAGCAGGCGGAACATCGGGGTATCGATACGCAAGGCTATCTCTTCATCAGTAAGAATCTTCATGACTCGAAATGGAATTTATGGAATGAAAGCAACGTTTCGCTAAGCGAGTGCAGAGGCCAAACTCGTTTGGACTATGCCGAGCGCCAAGGAACGAAGAGCGAAGCTCAACGTTTCGCTAAGCGAGTGTAGAGGCCAAACTCGTTTGGACTATGCCGAGCGCCAAGGAACGAAGAGCGAAGCTCAACGTT
>SFJN01000292.1 GCA_004555055.1 Bacteroidales bacterium
AGAGGTAATGTTCCCAAGAGAGAGGTCCTTCCGGATCCTAATTACAATTCCGTTCTGGTTACCAAGCTCGTAAACAGCATCATGCTGGACGGCAAGAAGGGTGTTGCCCAGAAAGTTGTCTATGGTGCTTTCGAAATCGTTGAGAACAAGACCGGCAAGAACGGCCTGGAAGTCTTCCAGCAGGCTATGGAAAACATCATGCCCGCCGTGGAGCTGAAGGCTCGCCGTGTCGGTGGCGCTACCTATCAGGTGCCCATCGAAGTTCGCCCCGACCGCCGTCAGACCCTGGGTCTGCGTTGGATCACCACTTACAGCCGCGCCCGCAGCGAGAACACCATGAAGGAGCGCCTGGCCGCTGAGATCATGGATGCCGCCAACAACACCGGCGCATCTGTGAAGAAGCGTGAGGATGTCCACAAGATGGCCGAAGCCAACAAGGCATTCGCCCATTTCCGCTGGTAATCAAGGAGAGAATTCATGCCTAGACAGTATTCCCTGGAAAATACCAGAAACTTCGGCATCATGGCCCACATCGATGCCGGTAAAACCACCACGACCGAGCGCATCCTGTTCTATACCGGCCGCAACTACAAGATCGGTGAGACCCACGACGGTTCTGCTACCATGGACTGGATGGCCCAGGAGCAGGAGCGCGGCATCACCATCACTTCCGCTGCAACCACTTGCTTCTGGAAGGGCTGCCGTCTGAACATCATTGATACCCCGGGCCACGTGGACTTCACCGTTGAGGTGGAGCGCTCCCTGCGTGTGCTGGACGGTGCCGTCACCGTTCTGTGCGCCAAGGGCGGCGTGGAACCCCAGACCGAGACCGTTTGGCGTCAGGCCGACGAGTACAAGGTCCCCCGTATGATCTACGTCAACAAGATGGACATCATGGGCGCCGACTTCTACAGAGTTATGCAGATGATCGACGAGCGCCTGAAGTGCAACGCCGTTGCCATTCAGCTGCCCATCGGTTCCGAGGCTTTCTTCCGCGGCAACATCGACCTGCTGACCATGAAGGCAAACGTCTTCTATGATGAGTTGGGTAAGGATGTTCGCGTGGAGGATATCCCCGAGGACATGGTTGACCTGGCTGAGGAGTACCACGAAAAGCTGATGGATGCCGTCACCGCTCTGGATGACGACCTGGCCATGAAGTACCTGGAGGGTGAGGAGATTACCGTTCCCGAGATCAAGGCCGTGATCCGTCGCGCTACCATTGCCAACGAGATGGTTCCCGTTGTCTGCGGTACCTCTTATAAGAACAAGGGTGTTCAGGAAGTCCTGGATGCTGTTGTTGACTATATGCCCTCTCCCCTGGACAAGAAGGGTATCAAGGGCGTGAACCCCGAGACTGAGGAAGAGGACTTCCGTCCCGCTTCCGATGACGCACCCTTCTCCGCTCTGGCGTTCAAGATCGCAACCGACCCCTACGTCGGCAAGCTGTGCTACTTCCGTGTGTACTCCGGTACGCTGGAAAAGGGCAGCACCGTTCTGAACTGCTCCAAGGGCACCAAGGAGCGTTTGGGCCGTATCCTGCAGATGCATGCCAACCACCGGGAAGATATTGACATGGTTTACGCCGGTGATATCGCCGCCGCTGTCGGTGTGAAGAACACCACCACCGGTGATACCTTCTGTGACGAGAACCACCCCATCATCCTGGAGTCCATGGTCTTCCCCGAGCCCGTTATCGAAGTCGCTATCGAGCCCAAGACCAAGGCCGGTCAGGAAAAGATGGGCATCGCCCTGAGCAAGCTGGCTGAAGAAGACCCCACCTTCCGGACCTACACCAACAAGGAAACCGGGCAGACCATCATCGCCGGCATGGGCGAGCTGCACCTGGAGATCATTGTTGACCGTCTGTTGCGTGAGTTCAAGGTTGAAGCCAACGTTGGCGCTCCCCAGGTTTCCTACAAGGAGACCATCCGGAAGGCCGTGGATCAGGAGACCAAGTACGCCCGCCAGTCCGGTGGTAAGGGCCAGTACGGTCACGTTAAGATCCATGTGGAGCCCAATGAGCCCGGCAAGGGTTACGAGTTCATCAACGCCGTTGTCGGCGGCGCCATCCCCAAGGAGTATATCCCTGCCGTTGATGCCGGTATTCAGGGCGCAATGGAGTCAGGCGTTCTGGCCGGTTACCCCGTTGTTGACGTAAAGGTCACCCTGTACGATGG
>SFJN01000293.1 GCA_004555055.1 Bacteroidales bacterium
ACGGACGATGATGCGATCAACGCCGTGGTAATGGATGGGGATGTGGTCATCAACGTTGTCTCTGGGTTTGAAGACGGAGACATGAGCCGCAGCGAATTTGTCGCCGCCGCACGAAGCGGATTTGAAGGAGCTGCTACCTATGACCCCAGCAATTTCTCCGGCATGGATATGTGCCAGGCGTCAAAGCAGATGAAAGAAACGGAGCGTCTGATTGCGGAAATCACTCAGGACGGCGTAGAAATGCACCCGGAAAAGATGGGTCTTGCGGGACATGTTCTGTTCGAGATCGGGCAGTTCATTTAAAGAATCATACATCCTGAAGTGTACCCCATGTCAAGGACAATTTTGAATTTTAGGGGTTAAAAATGGCCCCAGATATGATAACATGTAGCTGCTTTACCGCCAGGGAGGATAGGGCAACGCTGAGGAGCGACCCGAGCGCCCGGGCGAGTTTGCGGGAGGCAGTGTGCATGAGCATGCTGCCTTTTTTATCACTGCCTCCTGGAAACCAAAGCGCTAAACCTCGGGGTCCGGGGCAGAGCCCCGGGAGTTCCGTTTTTTCGAGATGCCCGGTTTCAGCGGATATACGCCAGTCTGACGGTAACAGTAATACTCCCGCGGGGAGAGCTTTTCCAGATCCCACTGGTAGCGATCTTTGTTGTAGTAGTCCATCCAATCGGCGACAACAGCCTGAACCTGCTCATAGGTGTCACACCCGGCAATCAGAGCAGCAATCTCATCCTTCATGTGACCGAAGAAGCTCTCCTGCGGCGCGTTATCCCAGCAGTTTCCCTTCCGTGACATAGACTGCACGAAGGAAGCATCCTTGAGCTTCTGGATAAAGGCGTTGCTGGTATAGTGGCAGCCTTGATCGCTATGGACAATGGTCGAGTTGTCCAGCTCGGCTCCATACTTGCTGCACATGGCGTCAACCATGTCAAGAACGAAGTCGACTCTGAGGTTGTCACTAAGCCGGTAAGCCAGCACTTCATGCGTACAGACGTCAAGGATCGGGGAGAGATAACAGACGCCGCCTCGGTAAAAGATGTAGGTAATGTCTGTCAGTAAGGCTTTCCGTGGTGCGTAGCTTCGGAACTGACGGTTAATCTCGTTCTTTGCCACATGGCTCGTCTTCATCGCCTTGGCCATTTGCCGATAGGGATTTGCCTGACGGATGGGACAGCGGAGTCCATATTTTCGCATCAGACGGCGAATCTTCTTGATGTTCATGACGACAGGCGGATCAAGATGCAGCAGGCGCATGTAGATGCTCCGTGCTCCCTTCTTGTATCCCCGAAATTCATAAGCCTGCTTCACCAGGGCAAAATCTGTGCTGTCCGTTTCCTCACGGCTTTGCCTCAACGGCGCGGCATCCAGCCAGGCGTAATATCCGGATCGGGATACGCCTGCGATCCGACACAGAGCACTGATGTTCAACAAATTGCCGTCTTGCCGTACAGCCTCGCGGATGAGGCCGTACTTTACTTCTGCCGGTGCTTGGATTCCCATTGTTTCTGAGCCTCCATATTTGCCGCCTGTAGTTTTTTTAAGAATTCGACCTCCTGCCTTGTGTAAGCAAGTTCATTCTCAAGCTGCCGGATCCGCTGCTCCACCGTTTCTTCTCCAGTCTTCGGAGGGCGTCGGTAATTCTCGCTGCGCCTATCCGAGAAGCCGCTTTCCTGCTTGGCTTTCTTGTTAAGCGTGTAGGAGAATCCTTCCACACGGCTGGCTCCGAGAATCTCTGGATCAATCCCGCACTGGCGCATCGTTTCCATCACAGGAATTCCCTGTCTTTTCTTCTCATACGCCTGTTCCTTGAAAGCCTCAGTAAAGCGCACCGTGTTGGTGGTCACTGAAGCAACGTACGGATTCTTTCGTAGCTTCTCAATCTCTTGCTTGGATAGTGGGTTCGTGTGCGTCTTCTTGCTCATCTGTATCCATGCCTTTCTGTCCTCTTCAGGATACATCTTACCACACAAATCTTTCCCGCAGAAGTGTCCACCGTTAAGGGCGTCCCCCTAATCTTCCTGTCCGAAGATCAGGGCTCCCCCTAAACTATGAGTGTCCATTCTGCAGGGTACAGTTTAATACTCCCCCGAAAGCATGAAGAAAGGAAAATAAAACCATGAAGATTCCGCTGGAAGAATACATACCCTACCGCATACCGGCGTTG
>SFJN01000294.1 GCA_004555055.1 Bacteroidales bacterium
TGTTCTATAAATTAGCTTGAGGCGATTTTTTGCCTATCGTACAGTAGATTTTTGTTTTTCAAGTATGCACATAGCGGGCTATGTAAGTGCTTGAAAAGCGAAAAGATGCTGTGCGAGAGGTGGAAAAGCGGCCAAGCAGACACCCTTTGAATAAAATGTAATTTACTAATTTATAGAACACTCCTTAATAGGAATAGGTAGCACGGATATCCACGCGTTCGGGTTCGACGGGGTTACCTTCATCGTCGGTGCTTGCGAGGTTGGGATTGTAGATGACGTCGTCCTGGCACATGGGCAGGTAGAAGTATTTCTTGCCCGTTGCGGCATCTGTACGCATGAGTGCCTCTACATTGGGGGCGTCATAGCCGGTGTCGTAGCCAGCGGAAGAGGTGACGCTCCAGTCGGTGTTTCCGCTTTCGAAGTAGGCCTTGTAGACTGAGTTGAGACCGTAGTAGGGTCCGCGGTGCTGGGTCTTCAGTTCGTTGACGCAGAAATCGGGATTGTAGTAGCTGACGCGAACGAAGTCGTACCAGCGGTCGCCTTCCATGGCGAGCTCAAGACGACGTTCCTTCCATACCTGTTCCCAGGTGAGGGATGTGGCGGGATTGGCGTTCTTGACAGCCCGCTGGTGCACTGTGTTAAAGGCTGCGAGAGCATCGGGGTCGGTAGTGGATGAGCCCGGTCCGTGGAGTTTGCTTTCGGCAAGGATGAGGTATACGTCGGCAAGGCGCAGGATGTGTGTGGCGAGGCTGCTGGCCATTCGATCGTCGCCTTCGCCGCATCCGGCGATGTGGTCGGCAGTAGTACCATAGATGTGCTTCACGCAGTTGGCACCGTTGGGGCTTTCAAGTTCGCCCGTCGAACCCTGTTTGTAGATGAAGGTGAGGTAGTCGAAGCCTCCCTTGTCGGTGCGGAAATAGTCGTAGCTGAATCCCGGGAGCATCATGGTGGCCTTCAGGCGGGTGTCGGGGTTGGCGTTCCACGATGAAGGGTCGCGTTCGAGCTGGAATACATCAAATGCTTCCTGAAGGTCGACGGAACATCCGTTCCATCCGCCCCAGCAACCGCCCTGGCTTCCGAATCCGCCCATTGCGAGGTCGTCCTGCAGGGTGTTCTGGCGTGTCCAGTTCGAGCCGCTTGCCACCCAGCGCCATGAAATGAGGCACTCGGAGTTCTTGTTGTATGCGAGCTTGAAGAGGTCGCCGTAGTTTTCCATGAGGCTGTATCCGCTGTTTTCGATGACGTCCTTGGCATAGCTGGCCGCCTTGTCGAGGTCGTCCTGGTTGAGGGTTCCGGTCACACCGGCCTTGGTCAGGTAGGTTTTGGCCAGCAGGGCCTCTGCGCTGTAATAGTCCAGGCGTCCTGATGCGGAGTTGTTCTTCTTCTCCATCAGGCTCATGGCCTTTTCGAGAGTAAGGATGATGTAGTCGTAGACATCGGCATGGTGGCCAGGGCCTTCCAGATGAGGCATTCGCCCATACACTGGTTGACGACTGCGGGATCGGCAGGACTCTTCTTGAGGCTGTTGTAGACGGTGTTGGAATGGCCGATGACAGCCCAGAGGGAGTAGGACATGTTCTTGAGGTCCTCGTCGTTGCCGTTGACGGAGAAGTTGAGGTAAGGGCTGCTTCCCCAGTAGTAGTTTCCTGACATAACCTCACCCACCTTGATGAATCCGCGCTGGAAGTCGTACCAGGGGGAGTTGTAGAGGTAGTTGACGCCAGCGTAGCACTGGTCGCTGGTCTGGTAGAAGTTGTCGGCATTGTAGGAACTCTCTGCAGGACGGTCGAGGAAGTCGTCGCAGGAGGTGAGCATTCCCGCCGTCAGCAGTCCGAGTGCCAGAGCCTTGATATATTGTTTCATGATAGTACGTTTGATGTAGGGGTGGAGTTGTTAGAAACCGATATTCAGACTGAAAGTGTAGGAGGTCGGCGAGGGATAGCGTCCGTTGTCGAGTCCGAAGACATTCATGCTCGTTGTGCTTGCTCCCACTTCAGGGTCGTAGCCGGAGTATCCGGTGATGGTGACGAGGTTCTGGATGTTGCAAGCCAGACGGAGGGTTTCAATCTTGGCCTTTCTGGTGAGCGCGCTAGGGAAGGTGTATCCGAGGCTGATGTTCTTCAGGCGGATATAGCTTCCGTCCTCAATGTAGCGGTCGCTCCACTGGTCGTTGTTGTTCGGGTCGTTGATGGTGGCACGGGGGATGTCGGTGCCGGGATTTGCGACTCTGACGTTCGATACGTCCTCATACCAGTTGTAGACGGTTGTGCCGTCGGCGAGCTGTACGCCTGCGCTGTAGTCGATGTCGGGGTTGATGGGCTCAAGTCGTGCGCGCTGGTTGACGCTGGTAAGCTGGTTGGTCCACTTGCTGTTCATGTGGGTCAGCTTCATTGCGGTGTAGTTGCCAATCTTGTTGCCGTAGGAACCGGTGATGAAGAGGCTGAGGTCGAAGTTCTTGTAGGTGAAGGTGTTGGTCCATCCGAAGGTGAACTTTGGAAGCGGAGAGCCGATGTTCGTCTTGTCGCCTTCGTCGATGACACCGTTGCCGTTGAGGTCTTTGTACTTGATGTCGCCTACATAAACGGAGTTCTTGTAGTTGTAGGTGCCGTTGAAGCTTGCGGGCTTGGGGCTGTTCTCCAGGTCTTCGAGGTTCTGGTAGATGCCGTCGCAGACGAAGCCGTAGAAGTTGTAGAGGCTTTCTCCCACTTCGGTCTTGCTGACGACGTCGGTCCACTGTCCGATTCCGGTGATGACGGCGGTGGTGCTTCCGTCGGAGAGGTTGACGAGTTTGTTGCGGTTGACGGAGAACTGTATGCTGCTTTCCCACGAGAAGTTGCCTATGAAAGGCCGTCCGGTAAGGGTGATTTCCACGCCTCGGTTGCGGATGTCACCATAGTTGCCCCAAGGTGCGGAGAGCGCGCTGGAGCCGTTGCCGCTGGTACCCATGTACGAGGGAAGCTGGAGCTGCATGAGCATGTCCTTCGATTCCTTGTTGTACCAGTCGACGGTAAGGAGCAGGCGGTCGTGGAAGAATCCGAGGTCGAGTCCGACGTTCCACTGTTCCTGGCTTTCCCATTTGATGGAGGTGTTGGCAAGCTGTTTGGGACGGTACGACATGCCGAGTCCCGTTTCCATGGTGGAAAGGGCAGAACCCCAGAGATATCCGCCGATGTTGGCGTTACCGGTCTGTCCCCATCCTATGCGGAGTTTGCCGTTGCTGAGCCAATTGCTGTCCTTCAGCCACTTTTCCTGGCTGAAACGCCAGCTGGCAGCGAAGGAGTGGAAGCCTGCCCAACGGTTCTCAGGACCGAAGTTCGAGCTGCCGTCGTAGCGGTAGGTATAGGTAGCATTGTAGCGGTTGTCGTAGCTGTAGGTCCAGCGTGTGAAGACCGAAGCCATGGCTGAGCTGTCGAATGCGCT
>SFJN01000295.1 GCA_004555055.1 Bacteroidales bacterium
TGCAAGCTTATGTCATGGGGCGTTTTCCTCCTTGGTTTTTATCATACAGTCGCAAATAAAACGGTTTCATCGTATGTTTTGTTCTGTCTTGGTCTTTCTCTGGCTTGTGGCAGTCTTTGTCCTGTCACGCCCTGTGTTCATGCTTTATACGGGAGCGTTGGGGCAGGGTGCCGAGGCTTTCGACTTTTTTGATGTGATGCTTCATGGTCTCCCCCACGACCTTTGCGTGGCATCTGCCATTTGCCTGCCCCTTTGGATTGCCGGTCTTGTCGTTCTTCTTTGCCGGCTTCGGCGGAGTGGAAGGGCGTTGCCTCTCCAGTGGCGGCGTTGTGGCTTCTTGGTGCTCCGTATCTACGTAGTGGCAGTCGCCATGGTGGTGGCTTTGGTCCTTGTTACCGATGCAGCCCTTTACCCCTTTTGGGACATCAAGCTCGATTCCACCGTGCTGGCCTATCTCGACTCCCCACGTGGTGCCGTCAACAGCGTGTCGTGGATTTTCTGTTCGCTCTATTTTGTCGCTGTCCTTGTGGTGGCATTGTCGGTACTCGTTCCTCTGCTTCGCATCGCCCGTCGCTGTAGCGGAATCGCCGGTACCCAGACCTTTTCCCCTTCTGGTGCCGGGTATCGTCTGGGTTTCTCCCTGTTGTGGGGTGTGGCCCTTTGCCTGATGCTCCGCGGTGTGGAGCGTCTATGGGCTTCGCCTGCCGAAGATGCCCCCATCAGTGTCGCTACAGTCTACTACAGTCCGCGTCAGGTCTTCAACCATGCGGCGGTGAATCCGTTGTTTTCGTTCTTCACCTCTGTGGCCGACCGCACCCGCGGCATCAGTCCCGACACTTTCATGCCCGATGCCGAGGCGGCGCGTATCTTTTCGCGGATGGGTTACAATACGGAGTCCGTCATTTCCTCTTCCGACTCCCTCCTTCTTCCTGGGTGCCGTCAGGTTGTGCTCATCGTCATGGAAGGCTGTGGCGGTACCCTCATCGGCAATCTCTGCGGAAAGTGGCACGACATCACTCCCTGTCTCGACAGCCTTTGCCTGCAGGCGGTGAACTTCGAGCAGTGCTATGCCAATTCCTTCCGTACCGACCGTGGGCTGGTGAGCATCATCAGCGGATATCCTGCTTTCCCCGATGTCAGCGTCATGCGTCATGCCGACCGTTGCAGCCGTCTTCCAGGTCTGGGACGTAGCATGGCCGATGCGGGATTTTCCACCGATTTCCTCTATGGCGGCGACCGCGACTTCACCCGCATGGCCGACTATCTTCGGCAAATGGGCTACAGCCATGTGTGGGGTGATGCGGATTTCACGGAGTCCGAGCGCAGCACCCACCAGTGGGGTGTCACCGACGGCATCACCTTCGACCGTTTGCTGCAACTTTCCACCGCCCCCATTCCCGAAGGCCGGCGCGGACGTTTCCTTACTTTCCTCACCCTTTCGAGCCACGAACCGTGGGAAGTTCCCTACAGCCGTATGCGGCGTCGCGGAAAGATAGCCAATTCCTTTGCCTATCTCGACCATTGCCTGTCGGACTATCTGCAGCGTCTCCGCCGGAGTCCCCTGTGGGACGAGACCCTCGTGGTCCTCGTTGCCGACCATGGCATTGCATGGCCCGATGCCATCAGCGAACTCAATCCCTCGCGCTATCATATCCCCCTTCTGTGGACGGGAGGCGCTGTCCGTGCACCGCGCCGTATTCCGCAGTGCTGCAACCAGAGCGACCTTGCCGCCACGCTTCTCGGGCAACTCGGCATCTCCCATGCCGAATACCCCTTCTCGCGCGATGTCCTTTCCCGGACCTATGTCTATCCTTCTGCCCAGCACGCTTGGGCCGAAGGATTCTGCATGGTCGATTCCACCGGACATTCTGTGGTCGATATACACACCCAGCGTACGGTGTCGTCCGTGACGCTCCAGCCGTGCGACACTTTGGCGGCTTCCCGTCGCGAACATGCCGCCAAGGCTTTCCTGCAGACGGCATACCGCCATTTCGAGGAGCGTTAGCGGTGATGGAAGGCCGTGCAGGTCGGCGTGGGAGTGTGGAATTTCGGCCGCAGGGTAAAATCTGTAAAATCAGATAAATCCGTATTCAATACTTTCCCCTTTTCGGAAATCAAAAACATCGGACTTCTTTGAGGCAAACATCCGTACTTTCGATGCAAAACA
>SFJN01000067.1 GCA_004555055.1 Bacteroidales bacterium
CAATATGCCGCGCGTCCGAAAGCCTTGGTATAGACCAGGCCGTGGTACGACTCGTCGGGAGTGGTAAGACCGGGGAAATGGTCGGCATGGGCATCCCAGTCGAAGTTGCCGGAATCCACCACACATCCTCCCACCTGAGTGGCATGGCCATCCATGTACTTCGTAGTGGAATGGGTGACGATGTCGCATCCCCACTCAAAAGGACGGCAGTTGATAGGCGTGGCAAAGGTGTTGTCTACGACTAAGGGCACGCCATGGCGATGGGCCATCTTGGCAAAACGCTCGATGTCGAAGACCTTGCCGCCGGGATTGGAGATGGTTTCGCCGAAAAAGCATTTGGTATTGGGGCGGAACTCACGCTCTATGCGCTCATCGTCCCATTCGGGGTCGACGAAAGTGCATTCGATACCGAGTTTCTTCATCGTCACACCAAAGAGGTTGTACGTACCTCCGTAGATGGTGTTGCTGGTGATGAAGTGGTCGCCGGCACTGCAGATGTTGAAGATGGCATAGAAGTTCGCGGCCTGTCCGGAGGAGGTGAGCACGGCTCCGACGCCTCCCTCAAGGGCGGCAATCTTACGGGCTACGGCATCATTGGTGGGATTGGCCAGACGGGTATAGAAATAGCCTTCGTCTTCAAGGTCGAAAAGGCGGGCCATCTGCTCGCTCGTTTCGTATTTGAACGTGGTACTTTGATAGATTGGCAACTGCTGCGGCTCGCCCTTGGCGGCCTTCCATCCGCCATGAATGCAGATGGTTTCAAGATTTCTCTTCATTGTTTCTGTTCGAACAGTGGCACCAGCCACCTTTAGTCTTTATGTTTTTTTGATTATTCCTGACATGTTCACAGTTGTACGACCTCACCCTTGAGCGTAGCACTGGAAGCCTCGAGAATCCTAACTACAAGTGTCTGCCCGATGTGCAGACGTTGCATCCGGCCTTCGGAATCGGTGAATTCGCGGGGCACAATGACCACCTTGTTCTGCTCAGTACGTCCAAAAAGTTCCTCACGGCTACGTTTGCTGACACCCTCAATGAGGATTTCAGCCTCACGTCCTATCCACGCCTGATTGGCAGCAAGGGAAAGTTCGTTCTGTACGGCAATGAGTTCATTGAGGCGGCGGATTTTCACATCTTCCTCAATGTCATCAGGGAAATGCGAGGAAGCATAGGTACCCGGACGCTCGGAATACTTGAACATGAATGCGGAATCATATCCCACCTCGCGCATCAGGCTGAGCGACTTCCGGTGGTCGTCCTCCGTTTCGCCACAATATCCTACAAAGATGTCGGTGGAGACAGCACAATCGGGGATGATGCGGCGTATGGCTTCCACACGGCCCAGATACCACTCGCGGGTGTACTTACGGTTCATCCGCTTCAGCACATCGTTGCTGCCGCTCTGCACCGGCAGGTGGATATGGCGGCAGACGTTGGGCTCTTCGGCAATCACCCGTAGCGTATCGTCGCTCATGTCCTTGGGATGGGAGGTGGAGAAACGGATGCGCATGTCGGGCACGGTGCGGGCGACGGTGCGAAGCAATTCGGGAAAAAGCACGGTCTGTCCGTCGGCGGCATCGAAACGGTAGGAATTGACGTTCTGGCCGAGGAGTGTCACCTCGCGACAACCATGCTGCTGAAGGTCGCGGACTTCGGCCAGAATGCTCTGCACGTCGCGGCTGCGTTCACGGCCACGGGTATAGGGGACAATGCAGTAATGGCAGAAATTGTTGCATCCACGCATGATGCTTACAAAGCCACTGATTTTCGTGCCATGGAGACGTTGGGGCATGACATCACGGTAAGTTTCGGTCAGCGAGAGTTCGATATTGATGGCCTTGTGTCCCGTTTCAGCCTGAGCTATAAGGTCGGGAAGTGACAGATAGGCATCCGGACCGGCTACAAGGTCGCAATGATGATGTTCGAGCAGATCGCTCTTCACACGTTCTGCCATACAGCCGAGCACACCGATAATCAGAGAGCGTTTGCGGCGCATGGCATGCAGGGCTTCGAGACGGTGATAAATCTTCTGCTCGGCATTGTCGCGGACGGAACAGGTATTGAGAAATACGGCATCAGCCTCGTCAAGGCTGTCGACGGTCTCGTAGCCTGCCATTTTCATCACGCTGGCCACAACCTCGGAATCGGCCACATTCATCTGGCAGCCGTAGGTTTCGATATAGAGTTTCTTCATATATGGTTTCCCGCTTTGCGGTGATGCTTGCTATGTTTTTCCGGTATCTTCACCCAGTTACACACACCTTTTCAGCAAGTACAGGGTGATGCTTGCTATGTTTTTTCCGGTATCTTCACCGTGTATGTCACATCATGATTCGTGCATCTGTGCCAGCGCCTCGATACCCAGCCGGTAAGAGTCGGTACCGAAACCGCAGATAACACCGCTGCATGCGGCACTGATGAGCGAAGTATGGCGGAACGCTTCGCGCTGGTGGACGTTGCTGATGTGTACCTCCACCACAGGGATGGGGGCAATGGCCCGGATGGCATCGTGGAGTGCGACGGAAGTGTGGGTATAGGCACCAGCGTTGAGGACGATACCGTCGCAACCTTCGCGCCATGCCTGCTGCAGACGGTCGATGAGGGCTCCTTCGTGGTTCGACTGAAAAATGTCAATCTGAATTCCCTTCGGTGCATACCGGTCGCGCAGACGCTGCAGCACAGCTTCCAGGCTTTCGCTGCCGTAGATGCCGGGCTCTCGCTGCCCGAGCATGTTGAGGTTGGGGCCGTTGATGATGATGAACTTCATGGATGAATGGTATTTTCGCGGATTCCCTGCCGGGAACATAGAATGGCTGACGTGGAGGATATCCTCATAAAAGCGCATGCTTCCCCACCGTTCCCAAGGCTCCGGACGAACTCAAAATGAATGGCAAAAATAACTGAAAATTATCTAACGGCAAAGACTTTGGCTGATTTTCTGTATTTACCGAATCAGACGACCTTAGAATGGAGTTGTGTTTTCTTTGAAGAGAGGCATTTTTGTCGTAATTTTGCCCGAAGAAACAAGCATTGTATCACAGTAATCTTTTCGGAAAAATGGCGCATAACGACCACGAACTTTACGAACGCTACAAACGTTACATCCTGCTGGAACAGGGTCTGTCGGAGAACACCCGCGAAGCATACCACCATGATGTGGAGCGCTTTATGGAATGGTGCTCCGACGAAGGGATAGGCATCAAGGAGGTGAACATCTCCCGCCTGCACCGCTACACCGAAGCCCTCTACGACATGGGGATAGCGGTAAGTTCGATTGCCCGTATGCTGTGCGGCGTCCGTTCGCTCTACAGGTTCCTGCAGCTCGACGGCGAAATCGAACAGGACCCTTCGGAACTTCTGGAAAGTCCGCGCCAGACCCGCCATCTCCCCACCGTTCTCAGCGTGGAGGAGATTGACCGCATCAAAGGGGCCATCGACCTTTCGAAGCCCGACGGGCAACGCGACCATTGCATCATCGAACTGCTCTACAGCTGCGGCCTGCGGGTGAGCGAGGCCTGTACGCTGCGCCTCAGCGACTTGTTTCTGACGGAGGGTTTCATCCGTGTCATCGGCAAGGGCGACAAACAGCGCATCGTACCCATTTCGGAGGCTGCCATCCGCGAAATCCACTGGTGGCTCGACGTCAGGGCGCAGATTGATGTGGTACCTGAGGATGAGGATATCCTCTTTGTCTCTGCCACACGGCGTAAAAGGCTGACACGGGTGTTGGTGTTCATGAAGATCAAGCAGTACACCAAGGATGCCGGCATCGAGAAGGAGGTTTCGCCCCATACCTTCCGCCACAGTTTTGCCACCCATCTGCTTGAGGGAGGCGCCTCGTTGCGTGCCATCCAGGCCATGCTGGGACACGAGAAAATCTCCACCACCGAAATCTACACGCACCTCGACCGCCGTTTCCTGCGCCAGCAGGTGCTGGAACATTTTCCCAGAAACCGGAAGTACCCCGACGGCATCACCGAATGACGCTGTCCTGATACCGCCCATACAGCCATCGGCCTTTTTTCGTCTGAAGTCCAAACGGAACGCCTCCCACGCGCATCATGAAAGACGCGCATCATGAAAGCAAAAGAACGCCACACCCGCAAAGTTTACGGATGTGGCGTTGTCTATTGTTTCACGCGCATCTTACGAACAAGATGGCGCACTGAAGGTCAGGATCAGAGCTTCGGACCGGCAGCAACGAGAGCCTTACCAGCTTCGTTGGTGGTGTACTTGGCGAAGTTCTTGATGAAGCGTGCAGCGAGGTCCTTGGCCTTCTCTTCCCATACGGTAGCGTCAGCATAGGTGTCGCGGGGGTCGAGGATGGCGGGATTCACGTGAGGCAGTGCGGTGGGAACCTCGAAGTTGAACATAGGAATCATCTTGGTCTCAGCCTTGAGGATGGAACCGTCGAGGATGGCGTCGATGATACCGCGGGTATCGGGGATGGAGATACGCTTGCCGGTACCGTTCCAACCGGTGTTCACGAGATAAGCCTTTGCGCCGCTCTTTTCCATCTTCTTCACGAGTTCCTCGGCATACTTGGTGGGGTGGAGCTCAAGGAAAGCCTGTCCAAAGCAAGCGGAGAAGGTAGGAGTGGGCTCGGTGATGCCACGCTCGGTACCAGCAAGCTTAGCGGTGAATCCGCTGAGGAAGTAGTACTGAGTCTGCTCAGGGGTGAGGATGGAAACGGGAGGAAGCACACCGAAAGCGTCGGCACTGAGGAAGATGACGTTCTTTGCAGCGGGAGCCGAGCTGACGGGCTTCACGATGTTGTTGATGTGGTTAATGGGGTAAGAAACGCGAGTGTTCTCGGTCACGCTCTTGTCGTCGAAGTTGATGGTACCATCTTCTGCCACGGTAACGTTCTCAAGGAGTGCGTTACGCTTGATGGCATTGTAGATGTCGGGTTCGTTCTCCTTGGAGAGGCCGATAACCTTAGCATAGCAACCGCCTTCGAAGTTGAACACGCCATTGTCGTCCCATCCGTGCTCGTCGTCACCGATAAGGAGACGCTTGGGGTCGGTGGAGAGGGTGGTCTTTCCGGTTCCGGAGAGACCGAAGAAGATGGCGGTGTTCTCGCCGTTCATGTCAGCATTTGCGGAGCAGTGCATGGAAGCGATGCCCTGGAGGGGGAGGTAGTAGTTCATCATGGAGAACATACCCTTCTTCATCTCACCACCGTACCAGGTGTTGATAATAACCTGCTCGCGGCTGGTTACGTTGAATGCCACGCAGGTCTCGCTGTTGAGGCCGAGTTCCTTGTAGTTTTCAACCTTGGCCTTGGAGGCGTTGTAGATGACGAAGTTGGGCTCGAAGTTCTCGAGTTCCTCAGCGGTGGGCTGGATGAACATGTTGGTCACGAAGTGAGCCTGCCAAGCCACTTCCACGATGAAGCGGACGGCCATGCGGGTATCCTTGTTGGCACCGCAGAAAGCGTCAACCACATAGAGGTTCTTATTGCAGAGTTCCTTCTTTGCAAGGTCACGAACCGTTTCCCAAACCTCTTCAGACATGGGGTGGTTGTCGTTCTTATACTCGTCAGAAGTCCACCATACGGTGTCCTTGCTGTTTTCGTCCATGACGATGTACTTGTCCTTGGGAGAGCGACCGGTGTAGATACCCGTCATTACGTTTACGGCACCGAGTTCGGTCTGCTGACCTACTTCGAATCCCTCGAGACCAGCCTTGGTCTCTTCAGCGAAGAGCTGCTCGTAAGTGGGGTTGTGAAAGAGCACGGTCGAACCCGTGATACCATACTGGGTAAGATCTAAATTAGCCATTGGAGTAAAGTATTTAAAAGTTTTTGTTTTTCGAAAAAAGTATTCGAGATGACTGCGGTAACGTCGGCCATGCTTCTGCCGCTGCAGTGCACTTACATGCCGCACGTTTTCGCGACAAAGTTACGATTTTATGCCGTGGTCGGCAAATTTCGTTATTCTTTCTCGCGAAAAGTGTGCAATTTGTCATACATTTGCCACTTCTGCATTTATAAAACTACGTTTTACCCTTTTTTGAATCGGCAAAACGCATGCAGCGTGGTTTTCGGGGAACATTCCTCCATGAAACGTTCCCCTATAGGGCTTCCTCCGCAGAGGATGGCGGGCATCAGATGCCGAGTTTCTTGCGGATGTCGGCAGGGATGGCGTTTTTGTTGATGACGATATTCATCGTCTTGTATGCCACGTAGGGCTTGCTGACATACCAGAATCCCTTGTAGGGTCCGTAGTCACCCCAGGAGTTCTTCATCATGAAGTACTCCTTGCCGTTCTGGTCCTTGGCGATACCGTAGATCTGCATGCCATGGTCGTCGGTAGTGGTCCAGTTGTCATAGCCTTCCTGACGCATTTCCTGGGTGATGGTCTTCTCACCGGCATTGTCGCTGGTGTTGTAGGTCACACCCTGCTTCTCACCTGTCCAGCGGCTTTGGTCGCTACCCACGGTCTCGGTGCCGTCGTTAAGGGGAACGGTGGCTACGCACTTGTTCTTGCCGGTACGGCGGGAGAAACCGTTTTCGCTCACGTCAGCGCCCCAGGCAAAGGTCCATCCGTTGCGAACGGACTCTTCCATGACACGCATGAACTCGTCGAGGGGAAGGTTGTAGCTGCTGCCCCAGCGCCAGTTGTCCTGGATTTCGAGGATGAAGGAACTGTAGAAGGGATGATGGGTGTAGCTTGTAAGGCTTACATAGTCCTTGGGATCGAGGGTCAGATAGTCCTTTACAAAACTTTGGGGAGTATACTTCTTGCCCTTGTAGGTAAACTCCGTGGGGCACTCGCCGAAATAGTTGTCGATCATATGCTGCACATCGCACTTCCAGCGGGGATTAATCTTGCCGGCATCGCTGGTGGCGATAGCCTTCAGATAGGCTTCCATGGGAGGGAAGAAGTTGGTGAAGTTGTAGAGGGAGTCACCGTAGTTGGTGATGGGATAAGGCATGCCTGCACCCTCGGGTATAAGGCCGTAGCGGTCCATGCAGAAAACAGCATCGTAGAAACTTCCGCCCTGGCTGAAGCTGGCATCGCCATGGGTACGCACGTGGCGGTCGGCACGGTCCACATAGGTCTTGCTCACGAGGAAGCTTTCGCAAAGGTCGATGTCGGTCATTTCGGGATGCTTCTTCAGCACTTCGCTCTCGAGGAAAGCAAGGCTGGAGTAAGCCCAGCACGTACCGCTGTTCTTCTGGTTCTTGATGCCGGTCACGGGATTTTCAATCACTGTGGTGAAAACAAGCGTGTCCTTGGGCAGTTCCTTCTTCTTGGGCTTGGCAGCCATTGCGCTTCCTGCAGCAATCATGGCTGCAAGACCGATAAGGAGAATTTTCTTCATTTTGTCTGTTACGGATAAGAATAATATAAATGAGGATAAGTAGTGAAGGTCTTCAACTGTAGCGGAAGGGTGTTTATCCCTGTACGTAGGCTTCCACCTCGTCGGCATGGTAGGGTATGCGTTCGTCGCCGAGGAACCGGCATCCGTCGGGTGTGATGAGGACATCGTCCTCGATGCGGACGCCGCCGAAATCGCGGTATTCGTCAATTCTGTCGAAGTTGAGGAAGCGGGCGTTGATGCCTTCGCGGTGCCAGAGGTCGATGAGATCGGGGATGAAATAGATGCCGGGCTCGTCGGTCACCACATGTCCCACTTCCAGACGGCGTCCGAAACGCAGGGCGTTGGTGCCGAACTGGTCGAGGCGCGGACGGGTTTCCTCGTCAAATCCGACATAGGTCTGCCCCAGACCTTCCATGTCGTGCACGTCCATACCCATCATATGTCCCAGTCCGTGGGGCAGGAAAAGCGCATGTGCACCGTTCTGCACGGCCTCTTCGGTGTCGCCCTTCATGAGTCCGAGCTCCTTGAGACGTTCGGTCATCAGGCGGCATACATCGAGGTGGACGTCGAAATACTTCACACCGGGCTTGGCATGGGTCAGGGCCAAGTCATGGCAGTCAACCACGATGTCGTAGATTTCGCGTTGCTTGGTGCTGAACTTTCCGCTGACAGGCGTGGTCCGGGTGTGGTCGGAGCAGTAGTGTTCCACCGTTTCGGCACCGGCATCACAAAGGAGCAGGCGTCCGGGTTCGAGCACACGCTGCGAGGGATATCCATGAAGGATTTCGCCATGCATGGATACGATGCTCTGGAAACTGCAGATGCTGCCGTGACTGGCGGCAATGCCGTCGAGCTGTCCGCCGATGAAGGCCTCGGTCATCCCGGGCTGTACAGCGAGCTTCATGGCAGCGGTATGCATGAGATAGCCGATGTGCGAGGCACGTTCCAGCTCTGCAATTTCCTCGGCACTCTTGATGCTGCGCAATTTCACGACAGCCTGTATGAGTTTGAGGCTTGCAGCCTCCTTCTGCTTGGAAGGATGGATGCCGAGAAGGTCCATCAACTGGATCTTGTGGTCGGCACGGTAGGGAGGAAGGAAATGCACTTCCCTACCCTTTGCGCGTGCTTCGCCGCATTTTTCGGCGAGCCATGCCATAGGTTTCACCTCGGCGACACCCGTCTCGGCGGCCATTTCACCGACGCTGGTCACGCTTCCGTACCAGACGATGTCGTCGATGTCGATTTCATCACCTACAAAGGTCTCCTTGCCGGTCTCGCAATCGATGACGAGTGCCAGACCGTCGCGGTGCTGTCCGGTGAAATAGAGGAAGCTGGAGTCCTGACGGAACTTATATGCGTTGGCAGGATAGTTCATGGGTGAATCGTTGTTTCCGAGAAGGAGAATGACACCTGTTCCCACCAATTCGCGCAATGCACGGCGGCGTTGCACGTAAGTTTCTTGCGTAAATAGCATTTTATATAAGGTTTTTCAGCGTGCAAAGGTAGTGATTTATTGCGAAATTGTTTAAATTTGCCCGCAAAATATTGTTTTACAGGCTTTCTTTTGCGTTTTCTTTACCCTTTTTAACGCTTAAACGGTTCATGTACATTGTCTTACAGATTACGCCCTGAAACGAGTGAAAGGGGCAGTAGCGGCAATGGCACCATCTAAACTGACTTGCTGAAACGCCGGCTGTGCTTCCATAGCCCTGCACCATAAATATTTAATTGCGCATGACCCTCCACCTCTTCAATCCCAGCCACGACGAGGCGCTTGCCTTCGGTGCCGCCACCTACTGCCCCGGCAGTGCCGCCTGCCGCATGTCGGAACTGCTGTGGGACCTTCCGCGCTGGTGGAAGGAGGAGGGCGACGAAATCCTACGCCTGCCGCCCGACGGTTCACTCCGTGGAGTAAAATCCCCCGACTGGGGTTGCGTGGAGCGCATCATGCCGTGGGGGTGGGATGCCCACATCGTCCGTCTCCTCCAGCGGCTTGGGGCACCGGCACATCTTCTGCCTGCAACGGCCGATTTGGAGCGTTGGCGCCAGTTGTCGTCGCGCCACACCACCGTGCTGATGCTCAAGCACCTGCGTACCAGCATCGCCAACGATTCCGCCCTGCAGTTCATGCTGCCTGCCGACAGCTGGTGGTGCACCACATCCGAAGAGTTACAACGTGCGGTGGAATGTGCCGGCGGCGCGGTGTTCATGAAGGCGCCCTGGAGTTGCAGCGGCCGCGGAGTGTGGCGTTGCGAAGGCGAAAACCACGACAAAGCCTTCAGACGTGCCACCGCCATACTGCAACGGCAAGGGGCGGTGGAGGTGGAGCCTGCCTATACCCGCGTGGCCGACCTGGCGATGGAATATGAATGCGAGGCCGACGGAACCCTCCGTTTCGAAGGACTGTCGTTTTTCGACACTTCCTCTTCAGGAGGGTACCAAGGCAACATGGTGGCCACGCAGGAGGAAATCGCCGCACGCATTGCCGCCTATGGTATCTGCTCCGTACAGCAGCTGCAGACAGCCCAAAGTGTGGTAGCCGACGCCCTACGCCAGGTTCTCGGAGGCGGATACTGTGGTCCGCTTGGGGTGGACATGATGCTTACACCCCACGGCCTGCATCCTTGCGTGGAGGTGAACCTGCGCATGACCATGGGACGCGTGGCAATATATAAGGCCCTGCACAACGAGGGGCGGCAGACACCAGCCCCCCATTGAGGCAACACCCGGCGGAAAAGACGGCAGCACACACCTACACAGCCCGCTGTGGGCATGTCTGCAGGAGAGCACCCTGTGGCACAACAGTCCCCGACTCGCCTCTTGCTGATTTATAGCATACACCAGACAACCTAAACTAAACAAACAACTAAACGGCTAACTATGAACCTATTCATCCGCAAACCCATCGATTCTCTGCTGCACGAGGCGGAGAATGAGGGCGGCACCGGTTTGAAACGCGTGCTGGGCCCCTTCGGACTTGTATCTCTTGGCGTAGGCGTCATCATCGGCGCCGGTCTTTTCAGTGTCACGGGCAGCGTAGCAGGTGCCCATGCCGGTCCTGCCATCACCATTTCATTCGTGCTCGCCGCCATCGCCTGCGGCTTTGCCGGACTGTGCTATGCCGAGTTCGCCTCGATGCTCCCCGTTGCCGGCAGTGCCTACACCTATTCCTATGCCACTATGGGCGAACTCGTGGCATGGATTATCGGCTGGGACCTCGTGCTGGAATATGCCGTGGCCGCCGTCACCGTGAGCATATCGTGGAGCCAGTATCTGGCCATCTTCATGAACGACATCGGTTTTCCCCTGCCCCCCGACCTGCTCTCCTGCCCCTCGCAAGGCGGCATCGTCTGCCTGCCGGCCATGATTCTCGTCGTCGTCCTCAGCCTGCTACTGGCCAAAGGCACGGAAGGCAGCACACGCTTCAACGATTTTATCGTCGTACTCAAACTTTTCGTCGTCGCAGCCTTCATCATCCTCGGATGGCAGTACATCCATACGGAGAACTACACTCCCTACATTCCTCAGAACACCGGTGTTTTCGGAGAATTCGGATGGAGCGGCATTCTCCGCGGCGCCGCCATCCTCTTCTTCGCCTACATCGGCTTCGATGCCATCAGCACCGCGGCCCAGGAGACCATCAACCCGCGCCGCAACATGCCCATCGGCATTCTCGGCAGCCTGCTTGTCTGCGCCTTCATATACTGCCTGTTTGCCCACGTCATGACGGGCGTGGCACCCTACACAGCCTATAGCAAGGGCGACATGGCCCCCATCGCCACCGCTGTTCACGCCATGAACGACGCTGGGAATCCGCTCATCGACATTGTCATGTACAAGGGTACCACCTTTGCCGTATTGCTGGGCTATGCCAGCGTGGTGCTGGTGATGCTCATGGGGCAGAGCCGCGTGTTCTTCTCCATGAGCCGCGATGGCCTGCTGCCGCCCTTCTTCTCCCATCTCCACAAGCGTTTCCACACTCCAGCCCGTTCCAACATGCTCTTTATGGTTGTCATCGCCCTGCTGGCCGGACTGGTCCCTGCGGATGTGGCAGGCGAGATGGTGAGCATCGGCACGCTCTTCGCATTCACCCTCGTCTGCACGGGCATCCTGGTGGTTCGCCGCTCCATGCCGGACGCTCCGCGAGGTTTCCGCACGCCCTTCGTCCCCTGGGTTCCCATGGCAGGCATCATGTGTTGCGTGGGCATGATGCTTTTCCTCCCCGCCGACACCTGGATCCGTCTGGTCCTCTGGATGCTCATCGGCCTTGATGTATATTCCCTCTACGGTGTGCGCCACTCACATCTGGCGAGCGTCACCGACGGACGCCGCACAGGACAGACGGTGCTGAGCGTGACAGGGGTGGTACTGTCGTTCCTTTGCTTCATCCTCGCCTCATGGCATCAGGAGACCATCGGATGGGAGCATATCGGTCCGCTCTTCATCTTCACCACCGCCTTCGGTTTTGTCCATGCGGGCTATTTCATCACCCGCCTCTCATGGAACCGCAAGGCCTGATGCGCTGATGCCTCTTTCATCCTTTTTCTCCCGTTTCCAGCGGCAGTCCCCACGGCATTTCCATGCCACGAGGACTGCCGTTTTTGTTCTCCCCAAAACCGGTATTCGGCAACACATAATTACCCCCCCCGCACAGAACTTCGGACTATTGGCAAAAGAACTTTGCAAATATTAGATTTTATTGGCTATTTCCCTCTATTTTTTCGGCAAATTCATGTTATTTTCGGAAATATAGTCCCTCTTTTGCACTCGTTTAATTCACAAACTTTTTAGAATCAATGAAACAAACACTTCAATTACTTATGCTCTCGGCATGCCTTGGCCTCACTT
>SFJN01000068.1 GCA_004555055.1 Bacteroidales bacterium
TAAACACTTACATAGCCCGCTATGCGCGTGTTTGCAGGACAGAAATCTACTGTGCGATAGTTCGAAAACTGTCTCAAGCTAATTTATAGAACATCCCTTATCAAAGTTTGGGCATTCTTCTATGTTTGCCGTCAACTGGGCGTGATACGGTGTCTGTGAGAATATGCACAAATTCCGTTTGCACAGCATCGTAGATACCGCCTAATTTGTGGCAAAATTAACGATTTTTCCTATATGCGCTGATGATTTCATAAAAAAATCGTATTTTCGTGGCCAAAACATCCCGAATATGAAAGAACGACATCTCTTTTATGCGCCCGAGGCCGCTACGGCCCATGCCCTGAGTGCTGACGATGCCGCCCATGCCCTTCGCGTGCTCCGTATCAGGGAAGGCGATGAGCTGTGGGCGACCGATGGCTGTGGAAACTTTTTCGAGGGCACGGCGATGCCCGGTGGCAGCAGCAAGCATCCGGAGTGTTTCATCGACATTGCCGCCACTACGCCTTGGCAGCGTCCTTGGCAAAGCGAAATCCACCTGGCGGTGGTCCCCACAAAGCATATCGACCGCATAGAATGGATGATGGAAAAAGCCACTGAGGTGGGCCTTGACGCCTTCCATCTTCTCTGTTGTGCCAACTCCGAGCGGCGGGTTGTGAAGACCGACCGGCTGGAGAAAATCGTCATCTCTGCCATGAAGCAGAGCCATAAAGCGCTGAAGCCGTCGGTGAGTGAACTGACCGACTTCGCGAAGTTCATTGCCGAACCTTTCGACGGTGACAAATTCATTGCCCACTGTTACGACCAATGCGATGTGGGAGACGGAGAAAAGGCCTTCCTGTTCGATGTCGTGCGCCGCGATGTCCCCACACTGGTCCTCGTAGGTCCTGAAGGTGACTTTAGCATCGAAGAGGTGCGTGCGGCACAGGCTGCCGGCTTCCGTAGCGTTACACTCGGGGAGAGCCGTCTGCGCACAGAGACTGCAGCCCTCACTGCCGTGATGTTCGCCCATCTGCGCAAGACGTGGAACGCTGCACAGGTACAAGAATAGACCTTTCGGGAAATCCAAAGAAATCATGCAACAACTAATCTCTCTCTATAAATCCACCTATGGCCGTCCTCCCCTCAAGGCAGAGACATTGGCCAAGGCCGGCAGTAACCGGCAGTATGTGCGTCTGACGTCGGCCGCGGGCTTTGAGCCGCGGAGTGTCATCGGTGTCATTGGCACTGCCGTGGAGGAAAACCGCACGTTCGTCTATCTGGCACGCCATTTCGGGGCGGCCGGACTCCCTGTTCCCCAGATTCTTGCCGTCAGCGACGACGAAAGTCGTTACTTGCAGACCGACCTCGGAAGCCTTGCGCTTTACGATGCCCTTGCCCATGGACGGCAGTCGGAAGAGGGGTACAGCGAGGAGGAACAGCAGCTGCTGTTGAAGACCATACGCTTGCTGCCGCATATTCAGGTGGAAGGTGCCGCAGGACTTGAGGCTGACCGCCTGCTGCCACCGGAGCGTTTCGATGCCCAGGCTGCCATGTTCGACCTCAACTATTTCAAATACTGTTTCCTGCGTACCACAGACCTCCCCGTCGACGAGGTGCGTCTGGAGGCGGACTTCCAGCAGCTTTCTGCCGACCTTGCCGCCTGCGGAGCCGGACATTGCACCTTCCTCTACCGCGATTTCCAGGCCCGCAACGTGATGCTTGTCGACGATGAACCGTACGTCATTGACTTCCAGGGCGGACAGTGCGGACCTTTGCAATACGATGTGGCCTCCTTCCTCTGGCAGGCTTCGGCACGCTATTCCCAGCGTCTGCGCGAAGTGCTCATCAATGCCTACCTCGACGAGCTCGAGACGCTGCAGCCCGTTGACCGCCGGGAGTTCCGCTGCCGGCTCATGCGTTTCGTCCTATTCCGCCTTCTTCAGGTGCTCGGGGCCTATGGTCTGAGGGGTTATTTCGAACGCAAGAAGTATTTCATCGATTCCATCCCCCATGCCTTGGCAAGCCTCCGCCGCCTTCTTTTCGAGGGGGTAGCCGACTCCTATCCCTATCTGAAGGATACGCTGCAACGTCTGACGGAGATGCCGCGCTTCAACACCCCCTCGCCCGATGTCCTGCGCCATGCTGCCCGGAGCTGTTCCGAACAGGTAGCTGCACAGCGTCCTTTAGTGGTGCGCATTTTCAGCTTCAGTTATAAAAAAGGCATTCCCGCCGATGAGAGCGGCAACGGCGGAGGCTATGTCTTCGACTGCCGCTCAACCCACAATCCCGGACGCTATGAGCCTTACAAAAAGTTGACGGGAATGGACGAGGCGGTAATCAGATTCCTTGAAGACGATGGTGAAATCCTCACTTTCCTCGATTCCGTATACCGTCTTGCCGATGCCCATTGCCAACGCTACATCGAACGCGGTTTCACCGATTTGATGTTTTCTTTCGGCTGCACCGGCGGACAACACCGTTCGGTGTACTGTGCCGAGCACCTCGCTGCCCATCTCCATGAGAAGTTCGGCATAGAAATCCGCCTTGTGCACCGCGAACAGGGCGTCAGCCGCACATTTGAAGCCAGACATTGAAAGTAGGTGGACGGAGTTCCCTTTCCTGATTGGTCCAGGACAGACCCTCCGCATCTCCGCAACGGAATATAATATGTAGACCCACCGGTTGCCATGCAGGCTGTTGATGCCTGTCAGCAATCGGTGGGTCTGTATTTACATTTGGCCGTATGTACCTTTATGTTTTCGGCTTTCGTCTAGGAATCGTTTCAACGTACAATCTTACGTCCGTTGCTGTCGATGCATATACCATGTTGCCGGACACCGTTACCTATACGGCGGCCCTGAAGGTCATAGCAGACGGGCGAAGCGGGTGTGACGGTGGGGGCGGTGATGCCGAGACTCTCGTCGGTATAGCGTAGGCTGCCGGCGTTCAGGAGGAAGTTGTTGTACATGTCATCCTCGCTTACGAAGTGGAGAAATGCCACAATGTCGCAGTTCTTCTTGTCAAGAACGGGCAGGGGTGAAACTTTCTCGGGCAGGTCGTAGGTGACACTGAAGGTGCATGCGTTGCCATCGTTGACGGTGGTGATGACTTCGCCTGTGGGTTCGGTGAAGGCATGGCGGATGACACCGTTGTGACGGAACTTTTCGGCAAGGTCGTCAGGGGCATCCTCGAATTCCGTGAGGCCTTTCTGGAAGAATGTGGTGGTGGGGATGCCGCTTTCTACAAGGTAACATGTGAGGTGTATGGGCATACCCTCGGCAACGATGTCGCGGTTGACGGTTCCGCTTACGGTGACAGCTTTGCGGCCTTCATTGAGGTTTACGTGCACCTCTGCCAGTGCCGGCACCTGGCTGACGGCGGTGATGGCTTCGGTGTAGGGCGTGGTTTCGGCCACTTTGGCCCCCATGACGGGCGAATTGTAGCCGGCAAACACGCGGCGGTCGTACATCACGGCAGGGTTGTAGCTCGTCTCCTTGCCGAAGAGGAAGAGGAGTCCGCGGTCAGCTTCCTGGGTGAACATGTCAGCCTGGAATCCGGAGTGGTGCGCCACGTAGAGCAGCGGATTGCCCTGGCTGCGCCATTCTTCCATCGCCTGGTCGAGGTAATAGACCATGAAGGGGCAGTTGATGCAATACTGGCTTGTGAATTCCTCGACAAGAGGTATGCGGCGGAAGGCGTCGTCCATGACGAGGAAACTGGTGGTGAAGCTCACGCCGCGGCCTTGTGCGTCGAGGCTTTCACCCTCGGTGGGTGTAAGCTCGGTGACGTTCAGTGTGAGGGGCTGTGCCGTGCCGTTGAGGCTGGGCGACATCACCTTGTAATCGATGATGCGGGCATCGAAGGGAGCAAGGGGATTGTCCGAAAGGTCGAGATGATGGATGTGGGTCTCGCCGGCAGCATCTTCTGATTTGAAGGCAAGTGCCTTGACGCTCTGTGCGCTTTGGTTGTGGACATAGAGCTTACCGTTCATCAGTGCCGATGGACGTACGGTGAGGTCGTTGCCCTTGAAGCTCACGTGTGCGGTTCCCGAAAGCAGGCCGTCGGGGGCCTTCACTGCGGGGTCGAGGTCCTCGACAATGGCTTCGAGAAGGAGCACACTGCCCGAACGGGTTTTCCACCCTTCTTTTTGGACATTGAGGAAATAGCTGTTGGGGGCTTCGGCACCATTGTACACGCCAAAGGGATAGGGCGTGCCCATGGTCTCGTAGACTGAGGCACCGAGATAGAGCGGTGCGTCGCCGATGACGGCCGGTGTCTGGAAGAGCACTTCGTTCCAGCCTTCGTAGAATTTGCAGGTAGTCTTCGACATCGTGGCACCGTCGATTTCGTTTTCTGCATGGAAAACATAGCGGTCGGAGGCACGTTGCGAGGAGGTGTATGCCGTGCGGGCGAAGAGGCGTACACCCAGGATGCGTTGGCCCTTGAGGCGTGCAACGGCAGGGTCGGTGGCAGGGTCGAGGCAGATGGCCACCTGCATCAGTCCGCTTTCGCCGGTACCCACAGCGGAGAGGTGTTCGCTGCTGAGCGTCTGCGGGCAGTAACCATAATATATTTTGTCCTCAGCTTGTGCGTAGAAAGTGACTACAAGGAAGAGGAAAAGGGAGAAAATTCGTTTCATAGGCTTGGGGATGTGGGTGGGGTAGGGGGGGGAGGGCACATATTTTTTCGGGTTTTCCGTAGGGTCCGCAGCATTTCCGCTGCCTTCGTTACCGGCACTCGGCATAGTCCGGGTGAACATCGCCTTATGCATTCGGTAACGAATTGCGCCCTATGGTCTGACCGTTTATTTGCGTATCATCTTGCGGCCTCCCTGAATGTAGATGCCTCCTTTGGCCTCAGCTGCCGAATTGAGGCGGCGGCCCTGGAGGTCGTAGACGGGCGATGCCGTGTCGGGAGTGGGGGCGGTGATGTGTCCGATGCCATCTTGGCCGGCAGGCAGGAGCGGACATGAGGTGGAATTGATGACGTCGCGGTTCCACCGGTCGCCGTCTTCCGGTGTGCGGTTGAGGAATGCTACCACGCGCATCTTTTCAAGGTTCCACTCTTCAGGATAGAGGTCGGTGGTGAAGGTGGCGGTGAAGTCGCCGCTCTCCACGTCAAGCTTGTCGCCCCAATAGTGGGTGAGGCATGCGCGCTGAAGGTTCTGGTGGTGATATTCGCCCTTTCCGAGTTCGTCCTGTTCCTGCGAATCGGTATAGACACCGTCCTCGAGCAGGCTCACTGTCAGGTGCAGCCGTCGTCCGGGTGCCAAAACGCCCTCGGCAATGTGTCCGCTGACGCTGACGGTGATAGTGCTTTTGTCGTCGGCAACGGCGGTCGTGGCCTCAAGGCGTGCGAATGTAGGCCGGGCAAGGTGCGGTTCGTAGCAGTAGTCGGCAAATTCGGGGAGGATGACGCTGTGATAGGGCGCACGGTCCTCAAGTCCCATGGCAATGAGGGGCAGGTTGGCGGTGCGGTCCACGGTGATGGCTGGTATGATGACGGCCGAGGAGTCGTTGTCGCTCATGTCGAGCATGAGTCGTGTAGCCTCGTCGTCACCGAGCATCCACTGGTCATCGAGATGTTGTGCCATGAGGTTCAGCTTTTCGCTGTAGCGCTCGTATCCTGGCAGGAAGTATTCATCGTAGTATCGCGGCACGTAGTAGACGTTCTCGCTTTGGTAGAATTCCACGAGCGATGTGCGCTGGTATTCGGCAGCCACATCGGCAGGCACTTTGGTGGTTTGGTATTCCACCTCGTCGGTGATACCGTTGTTGTACGACCCTACCTTGGTGATGCGGAGGGTGTGGACGCCGTCGCCGAGCGCCCATACAGGGACGGTGACACGTTTCTGCATGCCTGATTCAATGGTGGTGCCGAGGTTTACCGTCTGCGTCTTTACCTCATCGCCCATTTTGTATTCGAGTGTGAGCTTGCTGACGCTGTTCGTTCCGCAGTTTTTGATGGAGAGGAGTCCGTCGTCAGCTTTGCCTTCGGTGATGGTAGGATAGGTGATGAGCCCCAGGGGTTGCACCTTGTTGGTGAAAGTTCCTTCGACGATGAGGTCGACGCAGAGTGTGGCCTTGTCGCTGTCGTCCTCCCAGATTTCGTTGCCGTCGGCATCGTAGTTCGATTCGATGTCGCCCCAGAGGTAGGCCGATCCGGCCTGTCCGCCAGGATAGCTGGTGGCGATGGCAAAGGTGCCCTGCTTCACCTTCTCGGCATAGTAGCCGACGTAGAAGGTGCCGAGGTCTTCAGTGAGCTTCATGCCATCGGGGTTGTCGAAATAGATGGTGGTGTATTTTCCCATCATCGGCTGTGAAGACTTCTCAAATTGCAATGTGCCGCTACCGGTAAGGATGTTTTCCTTGCTGTTGAGTTCGGAGCGCATGAAGATAGTGCAGGGCGAGGAGTAGTCCGGATTCGACCATCCGATGCGGATGCCCTTGATGTCTGCGCCAAGGTAGTTGGCATACATATCGGGTGTGATGCGTATGGCGGCACCGAACTTCATGTCCACAGGCGGCTGTCCGAAGCCGTCGTAGGCCCAGAAGTAGTCTCCGTCGCTTTTGTAGTAACCGATTTTTACGGTAGCTGCCTGCAGAGTCAGTGTCAGCAGTGCGAGCATGAGGAGGTAGAATCTTTTCATGGGTAGGGGATTATGTGGGTGGTACAATGTGGATGACTATGCGGGAGGAAGCATGTTGTAGATGTCATTCAGCGGGATAGCCTACGGCATTGTTCAGCATGGGCTTGAAGGATGTGTCGAGTCCGAAGAGGCGTACGAGTGCTTCGCTGTCCATGGTGCCTCGGGTGACGGTTGCCAGTCCGGCTGCAGCGCAGAAGACATTGATATTTTCGCTGGCGATGCCAGCATCGGCACTCATCATGCGCTGAGCCTGTTCACCCTGCATACCGAACCGCTGGGTATCGGCTACCATGACGACGAATGCCGGAGCCTTTGCAATGGCCTCCTGGCGCGATGCTACAAGTGTACGGTGGTCGCCGTCGGCAATGTGTTGCAGCACATGATGTTCGGGGAGATAGCGGTAGCAGCCTTCGGCAGTGACGAGGAAGAGCAGTATTTCCTGACGGTTCATGGCTGTGGGCGATGTCAGGCGTCCGTCGTCGCGGTTCCGTCCGCCGGCAGCCCACAGCAGGTCGGCAACGTCCTGCAGGGCAAGCGTACGGTCGGCATATTCGCGCACGGAGCGGCGGTGGCGCAGGGTGGTCATGATGTCTGTGCCGCGTTCGGCTGTGGGCTGCGGCAGCAGCAGGTGCTTGCCCGTGAGGCGTACAAGTTCGGCCTCCAGGGCTTCGGCGGTTATGACTCCGCTGACGATGCGTCCCTCGGGGTCGATGATATAGCAGGTGGGAATCCACTTCAGCTTATAGTCGGCTGCGATGGGATTCTTCTTCCAAGGCTTTCCGTCCGAAATCTGTGGCCATGGCATCTGGTATTTTTGCAGTGCCTTGCGCCAGTTGTCGTAGTTGTCGTCGAAGGAGACGCTCAGCCATTTCAGGGGTTTCCCGTCGATGCTGACGTTCCGGAAAGCCGCTTCGAGACGTTTCATGCCGGGAATTTCGCGTCGGCAGTCACCGCACCACGAAGCCCAGAAGTCGAGCACCAGCCACGAACCGCGGAAGTCTTTCAGTGCGATTTTCTGTCCCAAGGTGTCGGGGGCGTTGAAAAGGGGTGCCGTGGTGCCGGCAGCAAGCGCCGGGGCGTGTTCGTCCTGTGCCATTGCTGGCAGGGAGCAGACGAAGGCAATGACTATGGAGAGCAGGTAACGGGTCATGGGATTGTTCGTGAGGATTTTGGAAAACGGGAATCGCCGCAAATCCCATGTTGCGGATGGGTTGCGGCTTTAGATGGCGTATGGAGGCTGTCAGGATTTCTTGAGGATTTCCTGGCAGAGCATGGCACTCTTGATGAGCATTCTGGGAATGTGGAAGGGCCCTTTGAAGATGTTTCCCTTGGCAGGCTGTGCCACGGTGCCGTCGCGGTGGAGATATCCGTACCATTCGCCCTTCTCGCGGTCGGGGAGATGTCCGTATGTCCATTCCGAAATCTGCCGGTGCATCTTCAGATACTGCTCCTCGCCGGTGGCCTCGTAGGCATAGAGGGTGGCAATCATCGCCTCGGTCTGCGGCCACCAGAACTTCATGTCCTGGCTGTAGTCCTGCTGGGGGAATCCCTTGCAGTCGCGGAAGTTGATGATTCCGCCGTACACTTCGTCCCAGCCCCACTTCCACGACCATCGCAGGATGGTGAGCGCCATTTCGGTGAGTGCGGGGTCCCAGTTGCGGAATTTGGCTTCCTCGAGTATGAACCAGCTGGTTTCGATGCAGTGTCCGGGGTTGATGAGCCGTCCGTTGATGTTGTCGATGAATTCGCCGTTGGGGCCTACGCATTCGAGCAGAGCCTCGAACTCGGGATGCATGAAATAGGTGCGCAGCGCATGTATGCTGCGGTCGATTTCTGCGGTCAGGCGTTCGGCACCTTCCAGTCCGAAGTGCAGCAGTGCCTCGCGTATGCGTGCCGCGGTGTTCACCAGTATCATGGTGATGCTGTGTCCGCGGCTCTCCTGTGCGGGGAGGTATTTCGGCTCGAGGAATCCCGGTGTGTGGAGCATTCGGATGATGCTGTCGAAGATTTCGAGTGCGCGTTTTGCATGGTTCACGTCGCCGGTAGCGAGGGCATATTCGCTGTGTGCGATGGCGGCGAAGCCTTCGGAGAAGACATAGCGGCGCTTGCGGAGCGGCGTGCCGTCGGCCATGACTTCGAAGAACATGTGTCCGTCGGTGTCGAAGCAGTGTGCTTCGATGAAGTCGAGACAGCTTTTCGAAGCCTCGAGCCATTCGCTGCGCTGCTCGATGTTGTTATAGGCAAAGGCTGCGATGAAGCCGAAGCGTCCCTGGAACCATACGCTCTTCGTGCTGTCCATCAGTTGTCCGTCGCGGTCGAGGCAGGTGTAGACGCCGCCGTTCACACGGTCCAGTCCGTGTTCCATCCAAAAGGGGAGGATGTTCTCTGTCAGTTCGCTGCAGCTCTGCTCCATGCAGGCCGTCAGATATTTCCGGGTATCCATATTTTTTTATGTGTTTCTGTTACGGATTTTGTCTATGATTTGCTTGAATTTCCTGAGGTCCGTAATGCGGAGGTTCTCCAGTCGCTGGAAGGGCTCGATGACATTGCGGAAGAAGGTCTCCTCGATGTCGTGGTTGAGGTTTTCGATGTCGCGTGCCATGTCCTGAACTTTCGGGAACATGAGCGGGCGGTGCCCTGGGTGGCTGTTGATTACGGCGTTCAGGGCACCGGGGATGAGTTCCACCTCAAGCGATTCGCCCATATTTACGGGGTCGCCGTCGATGTGTGCCGGCCCCGCCTTCTGCCGGGTGATGCGCAGGTGCCTGGTGCGGAAAATCTTCACATGGCTGTTCTTCGTCAGCTGCCGGTTGAAGAGTTGCAGCACGATCTGCGGTGCTTCGAGTGGCGAGAAAGGGGTGAGGATGGTGACGTCGAGCAGTCCGTCGCGTGTGGAGGCGTAGGGGGCGATGTAGGCATTGTTGCCGTATTGCGAGGCATTGGCACAGGCGATGAGGAAAGCCTCGTGGGTCTCGTCCTCGCCGTCCATCTCTATGCGGTACACTTCCGGGCGGTACGAAAGTCCGTCCTGCAATGTCTTTTCAATATATGTGGAAAGTCCGCGTTTCCCGGCCTCGGCAAACTTCATGCTGATGAAGGCGTCGAAACCTACTCCGCAGGTGCAGAAGAATGCCTCACCGTTGATGCGTCCGTAGTCGAGTTTTTCGATGCAAGCCTCGTTGATGAGTTTCATCGCCTCCGCGGGGTCCATGGGAATGCGCAGGTGGCGTGCCAGTCCGTTTCCGCTTCCTGCGGGAATGATGCCAAGGGCGGTGGTTGTATGCACCAGCGAGCGTGCCACCTCGTTCACGGTGCCGTCGCCTCCGACCGCCACGATGATGTCGGCCTTCCCGGCCGTTTTCCGGGCAATCTCCGCAGCATGTCCGGCGTGGGTGGTATATTGTATAGAAGCCTCGTGGCGGCTGTGGTCGAGAATGTTGTCAATGGCGTTTTCAACAATGTCCTTGCGACCGGTGCCGGCTTTGGGGTTGATGATAAAAAGAATTTTTGGCATACTCTTTCGGGCAGATGTGGAATATGACCTTGGATTTCATCCTTCGTTTTCTCGCCATGGCATAATCCAAACAAGTTTGGCTTCTGCTCATATGGCTGAACGAAAACGTTCTCTTGCGTGCAATGCAGCAAAAAGTTCCAAGAAAGGACTCCGGAAGAGAATGAAGAAGATGTACGTCAGTCATGCGCAAAAATACGGTGTTTTTTTTATTAGAGGAAACAAAACAGCGTAAAACGTCCGTGAAACTGTGAAAAAACGCTATAGTAATGCACAGTTTCGGGGTGGTTTGTGTAATTTTGCACCCACAAACAAAGCCTTTTTTTAAAAGAATATGGATTTACTACACGAAAAGATTTCGAAATATACCCAGCCTGCCGAGGTGCGTGCCAAAGGTCTGTACCCTTATTTCCGTGCCATAGAGGGCAAGCAGGGTACCGAAGTGGACATGGCCGGGCATCACGTCATCATGCTTGGCAGCAATGCCTATACCTCCCTTACTGGTGACGACCGCGTCATAGAGGCCGGAGTGAAAGCCATGCGCAAATATGGCAGCGGATGCGCCGGAAGCCGCTTCCTCAACGGTACGCTCGACATCCATGTCCAGCTTGAGCGCGAGCTGGCGGAATTCGTGGGAAAGGACGATGCCCTCTGCATCTCCACAGGCTTTACGGTCAACAGCGGTGTCATCCCCGCCCTCCTCGGTCCGCACGACTACATCATCTGCGACGACCGCGACCACGCTTCCATCGTCGACGGCCGCCGGTTGTCGATGGCCAAGCAGCTTCGCTACAAGCACAACGATATGGCCGACCTGGAGTTCAAACTCCAGCGTTGCGAGCAGGATGCCGTGAAACTCATCGTTGTCGACGGCGTGTTCTCTATGGAAGGCGACCTGGCCCCCTTGCCCGAAATCATCGCCTTGAAGAAGAAGTATCCCAATACCGTCCTCATGGTCGACGAGGCACACGGCATCGGTGTCTTCGGCCGCAACGGCCGCGGTGTGTGCGACCATTTCGGATGTACGGCCGACGTGGACCTCATCATGGGCACCTTCTCCAAGAGTCTGGCCTCCATCGGCGGATTCATCGCTGCCGATGCTGCCATCATCGACTTCCTTCGTCACACTTGCCGCACCTACATCTTCAGTGCCAGCTGTACGCCTGCTGCCACAGCATCGGCACTCGAGGCCCTTCATATCCTCCAGAGCGAGCCCGAGCGCATCGAACGCCTGTGGGAGGTGACACGCTATGCCCTCCAGCGCTTCAAGGAGGAAGGTTTTGAAATCGGCGACACCCAAAGCCCCATCATCCCCCTCTATGTGCGCGACATCGAGAAGACCTTTGCGGCCACGGCCATGGCTTTCGAGGCCGGTGTCTTCATCAATCCCGTCATTCCTCCTGCCTGCCATCCCACCGATACGCTGGTGCGCGTGGCACTTATGGCCGACCACACCCACGAACAGGTGGACCGTGCCGTAGCGGCATTGAAGAAGGTGTTCCAGCAGCTCGGTATCATTGGGTAGGAGCGTCTTGCCTCTTGCAGGCATAAACATGCTCATACCATATATATAGAAATTACAGACATATACAAGGGCACAGGTCTTCCTCCAGAGGGACTTGTGCCTTTTTGTGGTCATATATTTCCCCCTGCTCAGGTTCCCCTCCTTGCCATCTTGTCGTGTTTGACTGGAGATGAACGGCGTTTCGGAAAATGAAAACATCGGACTTCTTTGAGGCAAACATCCGTACTTTTAGGGCAAAACATCGGAACTTTATCCCAAAGAAGTCCGATGTTTTCAGTTTCCGGAACATGTTCTCTCTCTCTGAAAAAAGTTTTTGTGGTTTTCTCCTACATTCCTACACCAATCCTCGAAAAAACCTTTATACATTGGAATTTTCCGGTGTAGGATTCATCCTGCATTTTCTTTGTTGTTCATCTTGTTTATCCCTGTTTTTGAGTCTCAATATCCTGCATTTCTTTGTGATTCCGTGTAAGATACAGCATAAAACTGCAAGATTCATT
>SFJN01000069.1 GCA_004555055.1 Bacteroidales bacterium
TCAAATGTTTAAAGGATCTCCGGAGATCTCGGGTTCGATCTCCGGAGTAAAATCTTTTACGAGTTTGTATCCGTCGCCGTCTGGCCTCGGAGTAGTCAACCAATCGAGATGTTCTTGTATCCATTGGCTCCACGGTTCCGTTATGATCTCATTGTCGCGTATAAGAGCTTTCAATCGTTCACCCCGAGCGTAATGGTTTTGGATACTCCATTGCTATCTATTAATGTCAAAGTTAGGTAACTTTTACCTGCTCCTGTTCTGCCGAAAGTGAGATGGCCGAGTTCGGTTAAGTCGGCAGCCCTAAAGATGATAGGATAATTCCAGTAAGTCCCGACGGAAGAAACCGAAGCAATATCGGTTGCTATCGTAGTTATATTCTGCTGGTTCTGTCTTCTTGAGCTTATTATTTGTCCTGTATAAGTATAGGTTCCGTTCAATGTTTCGGAGCCGCTCTTATGAACCAAATTGTTAGGAGATCCGGCTCCTGTCTGCGATACCCAATTCGCCGTAACCAACGTTTTATCGGTCGCACCGGCAGCAGGATCCGCAGCGAAAGCCCTTCCCTGTGCGTCCCTCTCGACTCCTTTATACGGGTCGGGCGTTGCGCTCATCTCGGGAATAGAAGCCCGTGCCGCGTTTATGTTTGTCTGCAATTCGTCATCTGCGGCCTTCCTGTCGTCCTGCTCCGTTGCGATGGAATCGAAGCAGTCGTTTATCGCAGTCTTGCACCAGTTGATGTCTGTCTGAACGTTAAAATTCCCGTCGCTCGGAATATCCGCAGCATCCAGCCCGACCGCTCCGGTCTGTCCGTTGACGCTCGATACTGCCGCAGCTGGAAGCTTCGACTTATCGAGAGCGACCTCTATCCTATGCCCGATCTGGTCGTTCGTGATGAGAACGGCAGCGTCTCCGCTGACGATATCCACGTTCCCGGCTCCGTCTCCCTCGATTCCGTTGATGGAATGGAGTTTCTGGTCGAGCTTATCCCATATCTCCGCAATTCTTTCTTTAAGGCGGCATATCGCACCGCCGTATGGCACATCCTGCCTTGGCATTCTATCACCTTATATCGCATTCATTATATTTTAACCGATTAGGTCGATGTTCACACCCCTCGCAAATAGAGAGGCAATATATTCCTTCCCTTCCTTCGGAATATCGCCTTTGACCCTCAGTCCTTCGATACGGAGCGGTCCTCCTGCACTTATTAGGCTGGTACAGTCTACGACGTAGGTATCCGTATCATACCCTAACTCTTCCTGCTCTACTTCTATCTCGGCGAGGCTTACCGGGTCCCTGACCATGGTCAGCATGTTCCACCCGATCATCGAGCCGTACGGCTGAATGATACCGTCATATCCTCCTGCATTGACGATCATACCGGCCGTCTGTCTGCTGGTCAGGGTGTCCACGCTGCGCTGTTCCCTGGAATCGAATTCCCCGGCCGTGAAGTAATTGACGGCGGTTCCGATTATTCCGCTGGCGAGTCCGGCAACGGCTCCGATCGCGGTCCCCGCTCCCGGAGCGGCCGCAGTCCCTGCGAGAGCTCCGCCTATCGCCTGCGTTCCGATGCCTGCGATACCGTTAACGGCGCTCCGGTCCCTTTGGATGGCCTTCTGCTGGAGATCATAATCGCGCTGGCCGCTGTATGTGTATGAGCTCCAGGCGTTCTCCGTTACCGGGAGTGATGGCAGCGGGAAGGAGAAAAACCTCCCCTCGGCTCCTTTCCTTTCCTCGATGGGTACGTTAGTATCCCCGAGGTAGACGCACAACGCAGCTGCGGATGTGCCGATGTCGAACCATGTGACGATCGTTTTGAACGATATTCCCCAGGGTGCCGTGAACATCTCCGCGCCGGTCGGGTCGGTGAATACGATCTTATGTCTGTCGTCCGTCTGTACACTCTCTGCCAGGGTCTTGGTGTTGGTGTTACCGGATAAGACGTTCGTGACCTCGTAGACGCTGGCGCCAGCGAGATCCCTCACCTTTCCGTACGTCCAAGGTCTGAAAGGAGTCAACCAGAATCCTTGTATCCTTGACGGGTCGATTCCCATCGCCTCCTCGATCTGTCCGGTGTAGATGATGGACCAATCGGGCGAATCTTTGGCGGCTCCGGATATCTTCTCTCCTATCGGCCAGAAATAGTAAACGATGCCCGTGACGACTTCCGACGGAGGCGCTCCGGATGTTTTTGTCGTGCACATGATCGCCCACCAGGTACTTGTGTTCAAATGAGGGTCGCGGTCGTCGATGATGCTTTTCGCATTATCGAGTAACCATTTCCTCGGAGCCGACGAGGACGGCCTGGCAAAGGAGGCAGGCCCTTTTAGCAGCCTTCCGCTTCCGATGGTCACCCTACGAGGGTGCCAATTGGCCAGGATCTGCGGCTGTCCCATTACCATGAACCAATTGTAATCCGCCCAGGTGAGCCACCAATCGACATGCCATTTAATCCGGGTATTGGTCTGCGGTCCCTTGGTCGCTACCGGCTCTGCGTCGTCTATCCAGCCGTAAATAAACGTGTAAGCGCCTGCCATGTTAAGACTCGGGAACTTTATAACGACGAGCTTGGGCGTCGAGAAGAGTTTGCAGCCTGCGAATTCGTCCCAGGCTATGCCCAGTTCCATCTCCTCGAATTCCTTTCCTTTGCGAGGCTGCACATTCGTAAAAGTGTAAAGCCGGTCTGCATCCTTGGCGAAGCTCTTAAAGTCGCCTTGTCTGGCTGCGGTCCGCGTGAAATAGGGTTTATGAAGATCATCCTCTTCGTAGACCGTATCTTTAATTGTGAGTTTTGAGTATATGCGAACGTCCGGAAGTATCATATCAAATGCCCCAATAGAATAGCTTATCGAATTCGGCCGCCCAGGTCTCGAACGGGTTTACGATGGCATCGGCGTACTGCCTTACCGTCTCGCTCTCGAGACCGCCGTAGGTCTGCTGCTCGAATTCGGTCTTATTCTGGTCGGCGAGGTACTCGTTGGCCTCGTGGACGGTCTTGACCTCCGGAGGGTCATAGACCGAGCTTACGCTCTTGCTTTTGATCTGTCCGTCGGAGAGGTCGATACTCTTGGCAGCCTCGAGTCTGGTCTTATACTCCGTGTAGACCCTCATCTTTATGTCGTATCTCCCGGAGATCTCATCCGCCCGGGCCTTCATGCAGCGTATCCAATACTCTTCATTGTCGTTTCCGAGGCCGGTGTCGTGGAACCGGTCCCACAATGCGAGGCGTTTCTCCGCGGCGTATTTGTCCGTCTCCGGAATAATGCGCTCGAAGATGTCGTAAGGGTTGGTGCCGCGGTTTTGAATTGAGTAGGGAGTCGGGACGCAGTAACACATATCATATCAACCCCAGGAAGCTCGCCCATCCGGTGGGAAGGAGCGCACCCAATGCGACGATGAGGCCGCCTACTTTGTACCACAGCCTCCGGGTGTCCTCGGCGTTGGTCTTCTCGCAGCGCCTGAGCTCTGCACGGAGGACGTCGACGTCGTGCGAGAGGTCCTCGATGTGGCGCACTGCTCCGCAGGTTTTACCTCCGCAGGACCCGCAGGCTTCTTGGATGGGTATCTCGAGATCATTCTTCATTATCATCTGCCTCTTTATCGGATTCCGTCTTGGCGGCGTCAGGGTCGTCCATCAGTCCGGGCGCAGGCTCTACCCTCAATCCGGGTAGGACGTCCTGCACCTCCGCGCAGAATCTCCTCCTGATCTCCAGGTCCCTCTCGAGGCGGAGCCTCAGCTCCTGCGCTATGCTCAGGGTCTCCTCCGGACTGACTCCGGACGCCTTCTCGGTGCCGGCGGATTTTATGCCGAACCTGGCGAGGATCTCGCAGTCGATGTCGTTGATGGTCTTGATGAGACTCTCTGTATGATCCTTCGCGCCGAGGTCCAACGCCTTGGCATCCATGCTGGCCCTGTCCAACGTGAATATCCGAGGTTTGAAGCCATCGACCGCTTGGCCGCACTCCTTGACGTTGAGCTCAGCGCCTACGGTGCCCTGGATGATGACCGGTTGAGACATTCCCATTATGTTGGTCTTCATACAGCGCCATGCATCGGCCATGAGCTCGCAAAGCGGTTCGATCTCGTCCTGCGGGACGTTGGGGATGTGGACCGTCGGTCCCTCGTGGGCTTGCAGCCATCCATCCGGGATGGATGCGCCTTCGCACTTGGGGAACCAATCCAGAGGTTCGCCGTATATCCCTTCCAGGCCGGGAGTACCTCCGGCAAGCTGCATCGAGCCGAACGCCTCCGCCGTTCCGAGGAGGCCGAAACGGAATATCATCCGCTCCGGCCAGTCGATGGGCATCCCCTCCGGTCCTCCCAGCCAGCGGAAGCGGGCGGAGAAGACATCCTCATAATGGTTTACGAGGTCGTAGGCTCCGAGCTCCTCCGCCTCCCTGCGCTGCCCCTTGGTGTTGATCGAGAGGGGACGGTCCGCCATATTACGGTCTCCTCATCATGATGGAGGATTTGAGGCTGGATTTCGCGTCCTTTCCGTAACGCTTCAGCACGTCACGGACCTCGCCGATGGTGATGAACCCATCCACGTCCGCGTCGAGTTTCTCCAGGATACCGATGAGGGTGTCCTTGGGGATACCTATCTTCCAGATGTTCGCGCACATGATGATGCACCTCAGGCGGTGTTGAAAAGCACGCCGCAGGCGGGGTTTCCGCGGTACACTCCGAGGGCGGAAGCTCCGGCAAGGTTGTAACCGGTCATCCTCTGTTCGGTACATCTCTGGCTCTCGATGTTGTCCCATGCGATCTGTTCGGAGAGCGAATCCCTGTCCAGGAGTACTGCTCCGAGCCTCTTCTTACTGTAGGATGTGTTGGTCGGAAGCTCGGCGAAGGCGGGGATCTCCACGATCTCGGCGAAGGTCCTGAGGAATTCGCGCGCGGTCCTGGTGGGTATCTGCTTGGCCGCACCGTCGAGGGCCCACGCGTTATCAAGTGCGTTAAGTACTCTGGTCTCCATGATGAGCAGCGGGGCCTCCATGCAGAACGTATTTATCCCGAGCTTGGAGTAGGCGGTTCCTTCCTCCATCATCTCGGCCGCGCGGTCCTGGAGGGTCTTGACCAGGCTCATGGCGTCGGATGCGTTCGCGAATGCGGGGAGGCTTCCCTGCGTCAATGCGGGCATCACGATACCGGTATCCGCGATCTGTCCGGCGTAACCCTTGATGTTGGGCGCGTAGGTTACCGCGTTTCCGGTCCCGTCGGAACTCTCGTGGCTGGATACGCTCCTGGTACCGTCGATGACGTCACTCACTAGTTGAATCTCGGCGTTCCTCTTGAGCCCGGCGAGGGTCTTGTAGGGAGTGCGCAGCTTCTGAGCGACGTAATCCCCGACCTCCGCGGCGGAAAATACGTTTTGGCTGATCTCACGGTCCCACACGGATATGTTGAGGCTCCACGCGAGGTTTATTACGTCGAGCTGGCCGACTGCGGCCGCGTTCCCGTAGGGGACGCATCTTCCGGACTGTTTGGCGTTGACTGCCCCATCCATAAAGCCGATATGCTCGATACCGGCGCCGTAAGGCATGCCGCCTTTTTTGAAATATGCGTCAAGGTTCCCCTCTTTAATCCTGGTCTCGTGCACGATGATCTTGGAGATCTTAGGCAGCAAGCCCTGCACGGCAGCGATGTTCGCCAACTTCGTCGCCGTGGCCTCCTCCTCGAAGGCCATGATGGGCTCGTTCTTCCTCACTCCGGAGGCTATCTCCTGGCCTGCGAATCTGTCGAATCCTGACATGTTCTCACTCCTTCTTGATGCGGAAGCCGAGCGACTCCATCGCACGCTCGTACGACTCGTCGAATTCTCTCTTTTTAGTCTCGATCTCGTCCTTCTTGGCGGCGTTGGCCTTGGCCGCCTCGCCGGAGAGGGCGGTTATTTTCTGCTCGAAGCCCTTTGACCTTTCCTCGAGGGCGTTGACCTTCTCGATCAGTGCGACATTCGCCGCCTTAAGCTCGTCGATTATCTTCGCGTAATCGACGGCGCCGCCGGCCGGGATTCCTTCGTCGGGTGGATTTCCTGTCATGTTTATCACCAGGGCCGAGGGATGATGTCGAAAGCATGCGACCGTGCGGATCAGGGGTTTCCTGCGCTTTTCCGCTCCCTCGGTATATATCAGTATTACTTTTAGATATAAACGTGTTATTGAGGGAAGGTTATTTATATGAAAGGTGCCATTGTGTAATTGCAACTAATGTGGTTGCAGGGACGCGGCCTATATCGCGCAAAAGGAGACATGAAAATGGCATGGACAAACAAGAGGCTGTTCGGACAGATCGTTGAAACACTCAAGGAATCAGGATCCCTCCCTGACATCCTTGACTATCACCAGGAATCATACGATGAAAGGAAGATAACCACTTACGAAGTCGATTGTGTCGGAAGGCTCAGCCGTGGCGGAAGCGAGGGCATATACGTCGACGTGTACCTCGAAGGAGAAGAAACTATCAAACTCGGAACATTCAAGACTCTTGGTGATGACCGTGAAGCGTGGACCATCATGGGCCGCTTAATGTCGGACTTCCAGTGGGAATGCGAGAGATTCATCAATAAACACATCAACGAATTCGAGGAGGTGGAGTAAATGACTTGGATCGTGAGATACGGCGGCTGGACCGTCTATGAAGGCGACGACGAGGAGAAGGCCAACGAGGAATACCGCGCATGCGGGCCTTACGGCACCATCTACGAGGTGGAATGAATGTACGCAATACAGGACAAAGAGACTGGAACCAGGATCGATATCTTCGGCACCCTGGAAGAGGCAGAAAAGGTCCTCGAACAGTACGAGGACGATGATATAAAGGAGGGAGTCTATACGGCAGACTTCTACGAGATCGTGGAGGTGAAGGAATGACCGCAATCGAAAAGTGCTCCAGATGCCATGAGCGTCTCGGAGAAGGCATCAGACGCGCGATAGTCATTGTGTACTACCCGGAGGACCCTGTGAATCCTCCTCTGCGCACGATGCCTAAGATGCTCTGCAAGAAGTGCATGGATTCGTTCTTTAATTGGAAGGAGGCGAAGGAATGACGACCGACAAGCCCACGATCGACCGGAAAGTAGGAGCCCTCGACTCCTGCCTCATCATCAACAGGGTCATATCGTTCCTCTGCGACCGCTACGAGGACGTCGTCGGCCTGGCCGACCAATACCGGACCGGTATCGCCGGAGCGATGGATTTCATTCTCGAGCGCGGTCTCGAGGAGGCGTTCACCGTCCGCGCGATCATGCAGCAGGCGGAGAAGGAGGAGGAATACGAACGTTCAGAGAAGGATAGCCTTTGGGAGGGGTCACAATGAGCGCACCGCTCCAACCGCCTATGCTGCGTTACATCATCCATATCGGCGCCTGCTACGGAAAAATCGACGTAGTCACGGATCACCGGATAGACACGGCACAGAGGATACCTGATTGGATCGAGGTCCGGGAGTATCATCCGGATGTCGAAAAGAGCTACTGGGATGCTCACCTCACACCGATCTGGATCAGGACCAAGAAAATCAATTTTATAGAATTCGTCGGCTATGTGAAGCCGCCGAAGGGCGAAGGGTTTAAACCCTAAAACACATTTGTGGGATAGGAGAAGCATGAACAGAACCATCAGGATATATCTGTCCGTGACTCCGGAGGAGGAGTCCAGGATCTCGGAGAATTACGGGAGATACCTCCTCTCCGCCAAGGGCGGACACAAGAGCAGGAATCAATGGATCGTTTCAAGATTAACGGAAGTGGAAGAATGAAGCTAAGCGAGATGAGGAACATTATGACAGGACTCCCGGAAGGATTCGACGGAGTCAAGAAGGATTGGAAGGATGTGGCGGAGACCTTCTCCATCGAGAAGGCCGCCATCCTCGAGAAGGACAAGAAGGACGAGAACGGGGAGGTCATCCTCTACAAGAAGGGTCCGAAGCAGGGTCAGCCCGTACCCGACCGCCAGATAGCGATGCAGCTCCGCACCGCATCCGGCGAGGCCGTCCTCGTCAGGACCAACTCGCCCAGGATCGTGACGCTGTTCACGGGCGACCTCGACAGGGAATGCGACGAGGTCAACCGCTTCGGCGACAGGATCTATCATGTGGAGGCGCCCGAGGGAGAGCTCAAGTTTATCCCGTTCGAGATGGACAAGAAGAAGGACGGCAAGCCGATCAAGTGGGATGTGGCGGACCTCGAGGAGGCCGACTGACGCGGGCACCGGCGGAAAGGCAGCGGGTTACCTCCTTCCCGCAGGCCGAACGGCCGAGGGAAGAGAGTAAGCCTCCGGCTTGCTCGTTTCCTTCTGCCTTCCGTAAGCGGTGGCTCTGTCTCTGGCCGACCGCCGTCGCAGGCGTTCACCTTAGCGCGGTACGTTCCTTCTGCCTGCGACGCTCTCCTCCAATGGTGGTAATTCATGGCCAAACTGACTAAATTCACGATCTCGCCTTCCGGAGACCTGGTATACAAATCGAACGGAAAACTGGCGCCCGAAGGTTACACCTTCCGGAAAAATACGGTCTACGGGAAGAACGGCCGCCGTGTCGGCAGTCTCTCTAGGAACCTCACCAAGACCGAGGCCGCCAAGATCGCGAAGGCGGAGGCCAATAGGAACAAGAGGAAAGCAGCCGCTAAGAGGAAGGCGGACGGGATGGCGAAGCCCCCGCAGAAGAGACCGAGGTCTCCGTCCGGAGCGAAGCCTCGGGAAGGTGCGAAGACCGCCGCAAGCATCGACGAGGCGGAGGAATTCGACGGAACGGAATTCCCGGAGGTCGAGAAACTCGTCATCGCAGAATTCGCCCGCAGGGTGAAGGCCGCCGCGTTATCGGTGGCTCCGGAGGCGTTGAAGCAGAAGATCCTGGCCCTCTCGGACGAGGCCATCTACGAAGGATACAAACAGGACGCCTATATCTTCGAGGTGTTCTTTAACTATCACGGGGAGAACGACGAACCGCACAAGTCCGACGTATCCGTATGGCTTTATCAGTTTGTCAAAAGAATCGAGACATACATGGGAGTGAGCTCATGATCTGGGGATTCGACACCGAGACCGACAACGACGGCAGTACCGCCTGGATAGTGCAATGGGTGATCACCGGCAAGGCCGGAACCTACAAAGGTACGGATACCCGCGCATTGCTGCACAGGCTCCGCACCCTGGGAAGGTCGCGCGAGCACCAATATATCTACATCCACAATCTGAAATACGACCTGGAATTTTTAAGGATCGTGTTGTGGAATCTCCAAGAGGAGTACGGCGCGAAGCTCACTCCAATCTTCCGCAACGGTCAGCCTATCCAGGTCTCCGTGGAGGTCAATAACCGTATACTTATATTCCGCGACTCCGCGAAAAAGTGGCAGGGGAACCTGCGCAGCCTCGGGGACGCCCTCGACTACCCGAAGCTCGAGAACATCGACCCGGACTTCAAGCCCGGATGGTCTGCCGCGTTAGATCTGGATTCGGAAGAGGACTGGAAGTACGTTATCCGTGATGCGAGGATCTGCGCCAAGGCGGGCGAATTCTGGCATGGAGGAGGGTTCAAACATGCGACCACTTCCGGAGATGCCTGGGCCGATATGAGGAATATGATAGGCATTCCGCTGTGGAAGGAGCTGTTCCCTCCCTTGACGAGAGAGCTCGATGATATTCTCCGTGATGGGTATTTCGGCGGCATCAACATCTCGAGGAACAAGGGCTATCATAGAGCTCCCATTACGCACGAGGACAAGGTCTCCATGTTCCCGGGTGTGATGCTTCAGAAGCCTCTCCCGGTCGGCGACCCGATCTATATGGGAGCCGTCAAGCCTCAATCCGGATTGTGGGTCGGGAAGATGCGCGTGAAACTTCACATAAAACAGGGGCATATCCCGTGGTTCACCTTCAAAAACGGCATCGACTACTGCGGGGAAGATGTCGAATACGGCCAGCACATCGAGGACTGTAAGCAATGGCACGATCTTACGCTGACGTGCGTGGATTGGGAGAATCTCTCTATCGACTACGACATAGAAGTAGACACATGCGCCGGAGAATTCTGGGCATTCAAGCAGCGTACCGGTGTATTGGCCGAATATATCGAGAAGTGGGGAGCCGAGAAGAAGAAGGCCAAGAAGGGAAGCGCCGAGAGGGAACATGCTAAGAGGATGCTCAACGCGGCCTATGGCCGCTTCGCACTGATCCCGGACGAATCGCATACGGAACTCGTCATGGACGAGGAGACGGGCGAGCCCATATGGAGGACCCATGAGGAGAAGGGAGAACCTTCTGCGTATCTGCCTTATGCGATGTTCGTCACCGCATGGGCCAGAAGGGAGCTTATGGACCGGGTGAGGAAGGTCGTAGATGCCTACGGCGTGGATTCGGTCCTGCATTGCGACACCGACTCCGTGATCTATCTCGGCGAGCCTCTCGGCGGATACGGGAAGGATCTAGGGATGTGGGACCTCGAGAGCCGGCCGAACGAGATCTATGAAGGCGGATTCAAAAGATACATCGAGGTGTTCCGGAATGCCGAGAAGCCTCTCGACAGGTTCAAAGTCACATGCGCAGGTGTGCCGCAGCCTAAGCGGGCGGACGACCTGCCTTATGGAATGTGGGTCGAGTTGCTCGATAAGCCTACGAGGATATTCGGGGAGGAGCTCGGCGATGCGCATTATACTATCAAGAGTAAATGGCTGCGGGAGATGTACAAAGACGCAGGCAAAGACCCGGATGATGTTAACACTCTCAAGTTACTCCCAAGGAGAGTGCCCGGAGGCGTCATCCTCGAGGGACACACGCATAAGATAGATGACGATGGATTGAAAATACGTTTATCCAGGAGCGTCTGACAATGTCGGACGTCATGTCTTACCCGGTGTGTTACCTCGACAGGGTCATCGAGGAGGACATAGGAGATAACGACGGATGGGCGAGCTTCCTTAAGCTGCTTAAGAAGGCTCGCGGATGCCCTATCTGGTTCATGATCGGAGCCCGCCGTATCGGTAAAACGGATGTCGCGCTGCACATCGCTTTAGTGCTGTGGCAGAAATACCGGCGTAAGACCATGTGGGTCCGTGACGTTCTGAGGACTATGGAAGCCGCCAATTTCCAGGCGGATTTTCTGAACGATGCCTATGAATTCGGCTGGATCCATGACGAGGATGATAAGCATGTTTGGAGCTGCAAGGCCGACGGCGTTCACGACCCGAGCGGCGAGCTCGTGATTAAATTTCAAAGCCTGAGTACATACTCCTCGAGAAGAGGGCCGGCACATCCGGATGTAGATCTGATCCTGTTCGATGAGTTTATCCCCGAGGACCGCCGCTATATGAAGGGAGCGCTTAAAGGATTGATGAGCCTTACTAAGACGGTATTCTCCGGACGCGAAGGGTGTAGGTGTATCTGCACGTCGAACTTTGTCGCCCTGAGTAATCCCTACTTCGCGGGGTTCGAGATCTACCCGGACCCGAAACAGGATGTTACCGTTTGGGAAGATAAAGGCGTGGCCATCGAGCGGTGTCGCGGTTATCGCTGTGCGATCGCGAAAGAAAGCGCATGGAATAAGGCATATGCGGCTGCGCATTATGGGGATTACGCAGATGAGGACGAGGATGAAATGCATAAGCTCATCCGGAGGATTCCGAAGGGTGCCGTTCCGGATAGGTGGGCTTTGAATATTTATGGTAAATGGTTCAGGATCTATACGACTACAGGCGGCATGAGGATAGCTAAGCAGGAACGCAACATTATTAAATCTGCGACAACGATGTATGTCACGGACCCAAAGGATCTGAGCGACGAGGTCGCACTGATCCCGGCTGTAACGAGGCTAGGCATCGAGAACGATATAGCTCTCGGCCGGATGCGTTACGAGGATGCAAACACGCTGTTCGCATTCGTCAATCTGACTTACAATATTTGATAACAATCGTTAAGTAACTACCCCTCCCGAGATGATCGTGCGATGGTCGGCGATTGTCGAATACCATCGAGTAACACAATTATTACGAATGGGAGGGGTTCGTGTTACTAGGTGGTTAAA
>SFJN01000070.1 GCA_004555055.1 Bacteroidales bacterium
ATTTGCTACAGAAAATTCTCTGTGATTTGCAAATAAGAATACATGAAGGGAGAATCTAATATACACCTACAACACATTGTCAGTGTGGGTGTCTGCACTCGTTTGGCGGAGTATGTACCATATCTTGCGGTGTCGAAGAGTGCCTATGTGCTGTTGGTGCCCAAAAGCAAGTCGGATTCGCTCCAGGCTTTGGCGGTAAAGTAGATGTTGTCTTATTTTTAACCCGCTTCGGATTGCGCAGTCTCTTTCGGATAGGCTTGTCGGTAAGCAAGCTTATCCAGAGGCTCATGAAAGGCCTATCCCAGCCGATATAATGTTATAGGAATCGGAAGAAAAGTTCACCTTCCGCCCTTGCGTCGGACTCCACAATGATTTGTTCGCTTTCCTTGAAACTGATTCTTGAGTTAATCAGGCCGCATCCCGGATGCTGCAAAGCCATGTTCTCCTGCTTAGAAAAAACATCGCACCTGCGTTCCGTGTTTTGGAGCGTAGGTGCGATGTCCGGTTTATGGTATGTGGCTGAAAGATGCCTGAATGCGGGGGAGCGGAATCACTCGGGATAGTTGAGGTTCTGCTCGGTGGCGTGCTCAAGCAGTTGCACGTATTTGGCAGCCTCATAACGTGCCATGGGCAGGTCGTGGAGGAGTGCCGTGCCGCAGTCACGCGGAGTGGCTCCGGGGATGTCGCCTTCGAAATCGGCGACAAAGCGGAAGGTCTCGACCATCAGCGGCAGCACATCGCGGCTGTCATATTCGCCGCGGACAAGCAGATAGTTGCCGGTGAGGCATCCCATCGGACCCCAATAGACGATGCGTTCGCCCCATACGGGATGGTTGCGGAGGAAGGTGGCGGCAAGATGCTCGATGGTGTGGATGGCCCCTTGGCCGAGCACGGGCTCGCGGTTGGGACGCTTCATGCGTATGTCGAAAGTGGTCACCACGTCACCTCCCACGGCATCGCGGCGCGAAACGTAGATGCCCGGTTCAAGGGCGAGGTGGTTGATGGTGAATGATGCTATCTTTTTCATGGAGTAGTTTCTGAATTAAGGGGTAAACTGTTACGAGGGGTTACTTGACCTGCATGTCAATTTCGCGGAAGTCGATGACGTGGTTGATGTCGGCGATGGTCTTCGAGAAAGGTCCGAAGGCCTCGAGCTTAAGGGTCGACATGGCAGCGGCAAAGCATGCCGCCTCCTTGAACGATGCTCCTGCCGCGCGCTTGTAGAGGTAGCCTGTCATATAGGTATCGCCGCATCCGGTGGCATCGACAATCTTCTTCGGCGGGTAGGCACGTACCTCGATGAGGCGGCCTTCGGTGTAGATGTAGCTGCCGAGGCTGCCTTCGGTGATGATTACCTCGCGTACGCCCCAGTCTGCCAGGCAGCGTGCGGCGGCGAGTACTTCCGTCTCGCCGGTGAGGACCTGCATCTCGTGCTCGTTCACCTTCAGGATGTCGACGTAGCGGAGATAGCGCGTCTTTTCAGGCCAGTCTACGGCCACCACCGACTCGCCCTCCACCTTGCGCAGGAAGCCCTGTATGTCGAGGCTCACAGTGCCCTTGGTGCTGAGGTAGCGAAGGAGTTCGGGCTGGAAGTCGTCGGCAAGTAGCGTGCCCAGATGGTAATAGTCGGCACGGATGTCGATGAGGTCTTCGATACGGAAGGGGTCGGCCTTTGCCAGTACGCGCTGAGTGCGGTTGTCCTGGTTTTCGCCGTACTTGTTCTCGAAGTATACGGTCTCGCGCGAAGGGAAGACAATCACGTCAATGCCTTTGCGGCGCATGGCATCGACAGCATCCATCTCCTTTTCGCCCAACGATGTCACCAGCTGGAAATTGGCTTCGGGAAGCTGGGAGATGCCGTGGGCAAAATAGTAGGAAGTACCACCATTAAGGTAGGTGGTGGCTTGGGGAGTGATAATCTTGTCGAGGGTGATATGGCCTATGCAGCAGACTTTCTTCATTGTAGTTCTTTGTTCTAATGGGAAAAGGGAATTCCGCGATGGAATGTCAGCTGTTGTGGATAAGTTGTAGGAATTCCTCGCGGGTCTTGGCCTGGTTGAAGGCTCCGGAGAATGCCGAGGTGGTGGTGACGCTGTGCTGTTTCTCCACGCCACGCATCTGCATGCACATGTGTTCGGCTTCGATGACCACCATCACGCCCTGAGGATTGAGGGCTGTCTCGATGGCTTCCTTAATCTGCATGGTAAGGCGTTCCTGCACCTGCAGGCGATGGCTGAGGATGTCTACCACACGGGGAATCTTCGAGAGTCCGCAGATGTAACCGTTGGGGATGTATGCCACATGGGCCTTTCCGTAGAATGGCAGCAGGTGGTGTTCGCAGAGGCTGTATACCTGGATGTCCTTGACGATGACCATCTGGTTGTAGTCTTCGTTGAACTTTGCCGAGCAAAGGGTGGCGATGGGGTCCTGTTCGTAACCGCGTGTAAGGTCGCACATGGCTTTGGCCACCCGCAATGGTGTCTTGATGAGGCCCTCACGTCCCGGGTCTTCGTTCATAAGCCCTAAAAGAGCCTTGACATGAGGCATCATTGCCTCTATACGTTCGTCTTTTTCTGTCACGTTCATAAATGGTGGTTGTGGTAGTGGGGAACGTTTTCGTTAAGCCAAATGAGCAATGATGAGCTTGCTCAATCATTGCCATGGCGAGAAAATGTGGGATGAAATCCAACGTTTTCGTTAAGCCAAATGAGCAATGATGAGCTTGCTCAATCATTGAACAATTCCATGATTGGCTGCGGTTCGGCAAAGTCAAAACAAGTTTTGCTCTGCTCTCACCTTGCTCAATCATTGCCATGGCGAGAAAATGTGGGATGAATCCAGGGGTTGGAGTGGGTGGTACTTGCCGCCGCGGGTTCCGGTGCTGTACGGCCGAAACCGTAGTATGGCGTTGCTGGAGTCCCACTGTTATCCTGAGTATATGTTTATTCGACGAGGAGCACGGTGTCGGGTACGATGCTCGCTTCGACTGAAATTTTCTGTTTCCTGATGAGCGAAAGATAGTGTTCCGCTTCTTCGCGTGTGGCGAAATCGCCTACGCGGCAAATCCAGCGCGGTGACTTGAAGTGGCAATAAATGGAGAGTTCAGGAAAGGCTTTCCGAACGCGGCTTTCCATCATCTTGGCCTGTCGTTTGGCATCGCTGCTTCCTGTGCCGGCGTAAACCTGTATGCGGAATCCGCGAGCCTTATGGCGTACACGCGTGCCGCTGTATTTCGTATCCTGTGTCTTGGGCGTGCTGATGCCGGCATGGGGCTTTTCCTGTGTGGCCTTCTTTTTCGCTGTAGTAGCGTTGTGGTGGTTTGCAGGCTGCTCCACGGTCTTGGATTTCAGCGGCGTATTGTTTACAAGACGCGTTATCTCCTCATCCTGCAGGAGTATGACGCGGCCCTTGCCTGCTTCAACCTGCTGCAGATGTTCGGTGAAGGTCACCGTAGACTGAGCGGAGAGCGCAATGGCCATCATGGAAAGGAAAAACAACTGAAGATAACGCATATTCGGGGTGTGGAATGTGTTGTGTGGGGGGGACTGTGTATGTAAGGAGGGGAGCTGTCGCAAGGGAATGGACAGCCTTCGTAAAAAAATGCGGAGCCCGGATCGGGGGCACGTTCGGCCTTGCAGCCGGGCTCCGTGTAGATGTTCGGTATCGGGGAAATGGATTACTTCCAGGCGTCGATGATGGCCTTGAAGTCAGCAGCCTTCAGCGAAGCGCCACCGATGAGACCACCGTCGATATCGGGCTTGCCGAAGAGTTCGGGGGCGTTGCTGCCCTTGCAGGAACCTCCGTAGAGGATGCTGGTCTCGTCGGCCACTTCCTTTCCGTATACTTCAGCTACGCAGCTGCGGATGTAGGCGTGGATTTCCTCAGCCTGCTCAGCGGTAGCGGTCTTGCCGGTACCGATGGCCCAGATGGGTTCGTAGGCGATAACCACGTTCTTCCACTGCTCTGCGGTGAGGTGGAATACGCTTCCGGCGAGTTCAGCCTTGCAGACAGCTTCCTGCTCGTTGTTCTCGCGCTGCTCGAGGCTTTCGCCGATGCAGAAGATGACCTTCAGGCCGTTTGCGAGTGCGAGGTCCACCTTTTCCTTCAGGATTTCGGGAGTTTCGGCATAGTATTCACGGCGTTCGCTGTGGCCGAGGATGACATACTCAGCACCAGTGCTCTTTACCATTTCGGCAGAAACTTCGCCGGTGTATGCACCCTTATCGTGGTTGGCGCAGTTCTCGGCGGAAACAGCGATGCAGCTGTCCTTGAGCAGCTCGCTTACGGTGGCGAGGTGGATGAAGGGAGTGCCGATGATGACATCGCAGTTGGGAGCTTCAGCAGCGAGAATCTCCTTGAGTTCGGTAGCGAGGGCTACGCCTTCCTGCAGGTTCTTGTTCATTTTCCAGTTACCTGCTACAATGTGCTTTCTCATTGTTGTTTACTTGTTTTATAGGGTTGTTGAGTTTGTTGTTGTTTCTGTTTCTGTATGGTCCTTTTCCGGGAGTCCTTCGGCAGTGAGTTGCTGCCCTTCGGTGTGTTCTTCAGTATCCGTATCTCCACGTTCCGGACATTCGGTATCGTTTTCGCCATTGTTCTGAAGCCAGAGTCTGGCACGCCGTATGCGGCGATAATACCGGTTGCCTGCCCAAATGCGGTCAGAAAGGATGACGAAAAGCAGGATTCCTACGTAGAGTGCGGTGACGAGGAGGTATCTCTTCCGCGTGCTGAAATTCTGCGAGTACCGCTCCAGGGTCTGTATGCCGGCCACGGTCAGCATCTCATGGTCGGGGATGTTATGGTGTCCCCATTTGGCGATGATGCGACCTTCGTGTATCAGCATGAGTCCCGGGTTGCTCCGTACCATGGCCTTGAGTGTTTCCGCTGCGGCAGTGGCAAAGGGATAGGCCGCTCCTGTGCGGTCGGCCCATTGCTGTTGTCCTTCTTCGTCGACCGCTGTGGCGCACCACATGGCCAAGCCATGGTCTTCGGCAAAGTCGCAGACGTCGTTGAGCAGGTCGCTGCATCCGGCGTCGGCGGTGGTAATTTCGGGTAGTGTGACGAGGAATGTGTACGCGGTATCGTCAATGATTTCCGCTCCGATGTCGTTCCCTCCGGCATCTGTGATGGAGAAGTCCGCTATCTGTGGCGGCACCACCTCTTCGCTCTCTGCCGAGAGGAGTTTCCATGTAGAGTCGGGGAGGGTTTCTCCGTCGTGGAATGTCCGTTGTTCCCCCTCTTTTTCATAGACATAGCATGTACGGTATTCGCCGTAGAGTGCGGTGTGAAGGTCGGTCCCTTCCTTGTATCCTGTGAAGTCGAGAATGGGGAGCATCCTTATGCTGTAGATGCTGAGGGCGAGGATGTAGAGGAAGGACGTGGAGGTGGCGAACCATTCGTTTCGTCGTGAGATGCAGCGCACCATGTGCCGGCGGTAGACCAGCAGCAGTATGGCCACGGCAAGCAGGACGATGTTCTTGGCCAGTGTCTGGGCGTTGGTCAGGACGATGGCATCTCCAAAACATCCGCAGTCCGGAACGGGGTCATAAAGGTAAATCCACAGGGTGACGGACGTCATGAATGCCATGAACAATGTTCCGAATACCGCTGTCAGTCGCTGGTGCATGCCCAGGACGTAATACATGCCAAAGAGGAACTCCACCAGGGCAATGAGCACGGTGATGATGTCGAGCGTAGCGCTACCTGCCACCAGTGGTATGCCGAAGGCTCCGAGGTCTATGTCCATGGCCCGGAAATAAGCTTCCAGCTTGTGTTCCATGCCGAGGGGGTCGGCAGCCTTGACAAAGCCTGAGAACAGGAACACGGCTCCCAGCATCCACTGTCCTGCCAGCAGAAGGGTGGCAATGCCGAGGCGTCGCAGGGTTTTTCCGGGCATAATATTCTCTTGGGGTGTATGTGGATTGTGGACAGGTTTCAGGGATGTCTGTTGCAGGGTGGTTCCATCATCCGACGTGTAGCCGGAGAGGGGCTATGCCTGCTTTTCGTCTTCGCCCTCCACCACGAGTTTGATGAGGGCAAAGGCCGAATAGTTGAGCATGTCGAGGTAGTTTGCCGCCACCCCTTCGCTGATGAGGGTCTGTCCTTGCAGGTCTTCAATCTGTTTGGTACGGAACACCTTCATCAGGATGAGGTCGGCATACGAGCTGACACGCATGGCCCGCCAGGCCTCGTCGTAGTCGTGATTCTTGCGGAGCATCAGTGCCAGTGCCTCGGCAGCGTGCTTGTCGTAGAGTTCGGCAGCACGTTTGTCGCGGAGGTCATTCTCGTCGGTACCGTCCGAAACGCCAAGCTCGAGCTGGATGAGCGCCATGATGGCATAGTTGATGATGCCGATGAATTCGGGTGTGATGCCCTCGTTCACCATGGCATGTCCTTTGGTCTGCAGGCTGCGGATGCGGTTGGCCTTGATGTATATCTGGTCGGTAAGGCTGGTGGTGCGCAGGATGCGCCATGCAGTGCCGTAGTCGTGCATCTTCTTGACGAAGACTTCGCGGCAGATGGCCATTACCTTTTCGAATTCTTCCTGGGTGGTCATGGCAGAAAGTTCTTAGTAGCTGCGTGCAATGACGACGCGTGCCACGGCAGGTTTGCCGGACACCATGTCCACGCCGAGGTTCTCCTGGCTGACGCCGTAGGGGACGCAGCGTATGGTGGCCTGGGTGTCGGCCTTGATCTGTGCCTCGGTCTCTGCGGTACCGTCCCATGGGCAGAGGAAGAATCCGCCGTTCTTGATGCGTTCCTTGAACTCTTCGTAGTCGTTGCATTCGAAGATGTTGGCGTCGAGACGTTCCTTTGCCTTGTTGTAGATGGCGGTCTGCATTTCCTCGAGTAGTGCTTCGATGTGGTCCTCGATGCCTTCGAAGGGCAGTGTTTCCTTTTCGAGGGTATCGCGTCGCATCACCTCGCAGGTGCCGTTTTCGAGGTCACGGCCTCCGACGACAACGCGAACGGGAACGCCCTTGAGTTCGTAGTCGGCAAACTTGAATCCGGGGCGTTTGTTGTCGGCATTGTCATATTTCACGCGGATGCCGCGCTTTTCGAGCCGTTCGGCCAATGCTCCGAGGACGGTGTCGAACTTTTCGATTTCCGGACCCTTGAAGATGGGGACGATAACCACCTGCAGCGGTGCCACGTGGGGGGGAAGTACCAGACCGTTGTCGTCGCTGTGGGTCATGATGAGTGCGCCCATGAGGCGTGTGGAGACGCCCCAGCTGGTAGCCCAGGCATATTCTTCCTTGTTCTCCTTGTTAACGAACTTAACGTCGAAGGCACGTCCGAAGTTCTGTCCGAGGAAGTGGCTGGTACCGCTCTGCAGTGCCTTACCGTCCTGCATCATGGCTTCGATGGTATAGGTGTCGAGTGCTCCGGCAAAACGTTCGGTCTCGCTCTTCACACCGCGTACAACGGGGATGGCGAGGATGTCGCGTGCAAAGTCGGCATAGACGTCGAGCATGAGTTTTGCACGTTCCTCGGCCTCTTCGCGGGTGGCGTGTGCGGTATGACCCTCCTGCCAGAGGAATTCAGAGGTGCGGAGGAAGAGGCGTGTACGCATCTCCCAACGCATGACGTTGCACCACTGGTTGCAGAGTACGGGGAGGTCGCGCCAGGAGTGGATCCAATTCTTGTAGGTGTTCCAGATGATGGTTTCCGAAGTGGGGCGGATGATGAGTTCCTCTTCGAGGCGTGCAGCGGGGTCTACCACCACTCCGGTGTGGTCTTCGTTCGTCTTCAGACGGTAATGGGTGACGACAGCGCACTCCTTGGCAAAGCCTTCAACGTGTTCAGCCTCGCGCGAGAGGTAGCTTTTGGGTATGAGCAGGGGAAAATAAGCATTCTTCACGCCCGTCTTCTTGAAACGGAGGTCGAGTTCATGCTGGAGGGTTTCCCAAATGGCATAGCCATAAGGTTTGATGACCATGCATCCGCGGACGTCGGACTGTTCGGCAAGGTCGGCTTTTACTACCAATTCGTTATACCAGCGCGAATAGTCTACGCTGCGCTTTGTAAGGTCTTTGAGTTCTTTTGCCATTTATTATGCTTGGTGTTTCGACGGCATGAAGCATGGAGGGTGGGGATGTGCACTTTGTCTGTATTACCCTATAATAACAGACATTGATGAATTGTGCTTTGCATCCTGTTCCTTCGGGTTTCGTATGTCCGCCGGTTTTCTTTTATATTTTTATATATATGGGTAGGGTGTGGATTGCGGTTTTGTCAGGCATTATTTCATGATGATGCCTGTAAAGATGCGTCCTGACCTGATGCCAAGTCTTCGGGCCGAGAAAAACCGTTGATGTTCGGTAAAGGTGTCTATTCCGGTCTGTCGGATGTTTTGCATCAGCACACCTGCCTCTTCAAGCTGGATAGTACAGACTGCGGGGAGGTCGATATGGGGTTTCGGCCAGTTCCGGGAGAGGATGCATGGGTGGAATCCGGCATCGAGAAAAGCCTCGACGACTTCTTCTCCGACTTCGAAACTGTCAAGGGCGATACCCGGCCCGATGACCGCCCTTATGTATTGTGGTTCGCTGCCAATGCGTTGCATGGCACAGACTGTTTTACTTACGATGCGTTGCACGGCTCCGCGCCATCCGGCGTGTACGGCGGCAGCGATGCGGTGCTGAACGTCGTAGAGGAGTACGGGTATGCAGTCGGCAGTGGAGACTCCGATGCAGAGTTCGGGGAAGGTGGTGACAATGGCATCGGCATCGGGGAGAATGGGCTGGCGGAACTGTGGGAAAACCTCGTGGTATGAAGGGTCGATGACCACGATGCGGTCGGAGTGTATCTGATGCGGAAGCAGCAGATGGCTGTCGTCGATGGATAGCTCGTTGCAGAGTTCCCTGCGGCATGCCGCCACGTGTTCGGGGGAGTCGCCGCAGTAGTGGGTGATGTTGAACGAGGAGTAGGCATCGTCTGCCCGGACATCACCCCTGAGGGTGGAGAAAGCCCGGACGTCGTTTCCCAGATGATATTCCAGCAGTTCCATCATTCCCTTTTTTCTTCGGGTTCTTCAAGTTCCTCTATGTCGTATTCCTTGAGGTCCTCTATGTCGTATTCTTCAAGTTCTTCAGCGGATTCGGCATCTTCCGGAGTGACGTTGGAGCCTTCTTCCTCGAGTTCGTCAAAGTCGTATTCCTCGAGTTCGTCGAAGTCCTCGTCATTCTCCTCGTCGTAATCGGGCGTCCAGTCAGCGAAGTCCTTTCCGAGCGTGCTGACATCGCGGTCGCGGTGCACGATGCTTCCACCTTCGGCAACGCTTTGGAGTTTGTTGCTTTCGCTGTTGAGTTCGTTCCAAAGCATGTCCTTGAGCTGCTGCATGTTCTTTCCGCTGACGGCGCTGATGAAGATGACCGGCAGGTCGTCGGGCAGGTCTTCTGCAAGCATTTCCTCAAGTTCATCGTCGAGGAGGTCGCTTTTGGTGACGGCAAGAATGCGGTGCTTGTTGAGGAGTCCGGGGTTGAAGTTTTCCAGTTCGCGCAGGAGGAGTTCGTATTCCTTGCGGATGTTGTCGGTGTCGCCGGGCACCATGAAGAGCAGGAGCGAGTTGCGTTCGATGTGTCTGAGGAATCGCAGTCCCAACCCCCTTCCTTCCGAAGCCCCTTCGATGATGCCCGGTATGTCGGCGATGACGAATGAACGTCCGTTGCGGTAGGGAACGATTCCCAGCGAGGGCTCCATGGTGGTGAAGGGGTAGTTGGCGATTTTCGGCCGGGCATTGCTCATGGCACTGACGAGAGTCGACTTTCCGGCATTCGGCAGTCCGACGAGTCCCACATCAGCAAGGAGTTTAAGCTCGAGAATGACCATAAGCTCCTGCATCGGTTCACCAGGTTGTGCAAACCGTGGAGCCTGTCGTGTGGCGGTGGCGAAATGTTGGTTTCCGAGTCCGCCCCGTCCGCCTCTGAGGAGCATTACCACCTGTCCGTCCTCCACGACGTCGCAGATGTATTTTCCGGTTTCGGCATCGTATGCCACGGTTCCTGGCGGCACATCGATGTAGCGGTCTTCGCCGTTTGCACCGTGGCTGCCGCATTTTCCGCCGTTTCCGCCGTTTCCGGCAAAGATGTGCCGGTCGTAGCGGAGGTGTAGAAGTGTCCAGAAGTTGTGGTTACCTCTCAGATACACGTGTCCTCCGCGTCCGCCGTCGCCACCGTCGGGGCCGCCGTTTGGTTGGTATTTGGCCCGATGCATGTGCATACTGCCTCGTCCGCCCTTTCCGGAGCGGCAACAGATTTTTACGTAGTCGATGAAATTGGTTTCTGCCATGGATATGGTGTAGCGAAGGGTTAGGGTGTATAGTACGTGGTAGAATGCGGTGAAAGGTTCGGAAGACAACGCCAACCGAAGGTGGAAAGTGGCACAAACAGGCGATGCCTTGGAGGTCGGATATCCGTACGTTCTTATTCGGTCCAGAGCCCTATTCCGGCCCCGTCCGTTTTACGTCCGAAAGGCTCTGCCTGTTCCCCTCCGGCAGTTTGCCTTGAGGCATTGGACAGACAGAACCCTCCAGTGCAGTTCTACCGGGAAGTGTCCGGCTGCAAAAATTGTGTACGTCCCTTCTCTCCCTTTTTCATTCCCTCCCTTTTTCATAAAGCAGGGAAAGGATATCCTCGGTGCCTGTCTGGGATGTCCGGGATAATGCGGGGACGAATCCGGGAGGCTAAAGGGCCCCAAATGATTATTTGTTTGCGTCGAGGTAGTCGCAGATGGCCTTTACCATCTCGTCCTTGTCGGGATGTTCGTCCCAACGGAAGACCACGCGGATACCCTCTTTCTCGAACCACTCGGAGAGGGGTGCAGTCTGGTTGCGATAGACCTCGAAGCGCTTCTTGATGGTTTCTTCGTTGTCGTCGGCGCGACCCTGTTCGATGGCGCGGTTGAGCAGGCGGGCCATAAGCACGTCTTCAGGCACAACGAGTTCGAGCATAATGCCCATTTCGTGGCCACGTTCCTTGAGCATGGTCTTCAGTGCCTCGGCCTGTGCAATGGTGCGGGGGAATCCGTCGAAGATTACGCCAGGGCATCCGGTGCATTTGTCGTAGGTAGCAGCGAGGATGTCGATCATCAGAGAGTCGGGAATGAGCTGTCCGTTGTCGATGTATCCTTTGGCAATTTTGCCAAGTTCAGTGCCGGCCTTGATTTCGCCACGGAGGACGTCGCCGGTGGAGATGTGTCCCAGTCCGTACTTGCTGACGAGTTCTGCACTGTAGGTACCCTTACCAGAGCCCGGAGCGCCGAAGATGATGATGTTTTTCATGAATGATATGATTAGTTTTCTTTTTTTGCGTGAGATTAAGCCTCGGTGTCCACCACATAGATTTCCTTCAGTCCGCGTCCGAATCCGTCGTAGTCAAGTCCGTATCCGACGATGAAGTCGTTGGGGATGTTGAAGGCGGAGTAGTCGATGCGGACATCGGCCTTGAGGTTTCCCGGCTTGGTGAGCAGGGTGCATACGCGGAGGTCGGCAGGATGCTGGCGGCGCAGACTTTCAAGGAGCGAGGCCATGGTGAATCCGGAGTCGATGATGTCCTCGATGATGATGACGGGCCGTCCCTCAATGCTTTCAGAAAGTCCGATGACCTCCTTCAGTTCCCCCGTGCTTGCCATTCCCTCGTAGCTGCTGACGCGTATGAACGAGATGGTGAACGGTATGGTCAACTGGCGTGCCAGGTCGGCGGCAAATACGAACGAGCCGTTGAGCACGGCTAGCAACAAGGGGTTTCGGCCCTCGAAGTCTGCCGAGATTCGGGCCGCCACTTCTGCCACGCGCTGTGCGATTTCTGCAGCGGGGATGAAGGGTTTGAAGTATCTGTCCTTTACCAGTATGCTGTCCATAAGCAGTTTTTCGGGTGTGTTGGTTTAGGGATGTTCAATAAATTAGTTTTATGTTCATTTTGGAAGTGTTCTTATGCTTGGCCACTTTTCATACTCTCGCTTGTATATTTCTATCCTTTAAACACTTACATAGCCC
>SFJN01000071.1 GCA_004555055.1 Bacteroidales bacterium
TCCCTGACTTTGTTGGGGATATCCTCGATAAGCTTTTTGGAGTTATCGACGCCACATACCACCCCCTTGTCGTTTACTCCAATCAGAAGCCGGCCTCCATGGGCATTGGCAAAGCCACATATCCATTTCATGTACTCATCGCGCCACGACTCTTTGTATTCTATGTTTTGATTTTCCTGACTCATATTCTATATCAAACAGATACTACAATAGGAAACTTTCTGACAGAATTATCTCGGCATCTGTCTCCTGCTCATTTAGAAGCGATTCTTCAGCCATGTAAAAACCTTTCGAAAGGTGGTTGTCGTTTATGTCCTCTTCAGCAAGAACAACTTGTATTCCGTTTAATTGTTAACGCTCCGCCTTGTTCTTATGATTTCATTAGACGAAAAAGGTACTCAAAATACTTGAAAGTGATAGAGGTTTCATTATAAAGATGTTGTTTCGTAACAAACAAAAAGATGATTTTGTCAATACTTGGGCGCACCCGAAAAACTCTGTGGAGGCCGACCATGCAGGCACTAACCTAAAACAGTTGCTAAACGATTCATGAAGAATAGTATGTCCTTGCCCCCAGGCATCGCTGTGTAGATTGTCCGTATGTCCAATGTTTCAGCGTGCAGGGTGTGCAACTTCCTTTACTGGCCGTGCCGGATTGCCTACCGCTACGCAGTTCGAGGGGATGTCGTGTACCACAACGCTGCCGGCACCGATGGTGACGTTGTCGCCGATGGTAACCCCTGGAAGGATGGTGACGCTGCCGCCAATCCAGCAGTTGTGACCGATGGTGACGGGCTTTGCCCATTCCTGCCGTGTGTTGCGTTCCACGGGGTCGGTGCTGTGGCAGGCGGTGTAGATGCCGACGTTGGGGCCGATGAAGCAGTCGTCGCCGATGGTGACGAAGGCCTCGTCGAGGACGGTAAAGCAGAAGTTGGCGAAGAAGCGTTTGCCCACGCGGATGTGCTTGCCGTAGTCGCAGTAGAAGGGCTGGTTGATGAATGTGTCGTCGTCGGCCTTGCCGAGTATGCGCTGCAGGAGTGCGTTGCGTTCCTTCAGCAGGGTGGGACGCATATGGTTGTACTCCCAGCAGAGGTCTTTCACTTCGTTGAGTTCCCGGATGAGTTCCTTGTCGTTGGCCTGATAGACGAGGCCGGCGGTCATTTTTTCCTTTTCTGTCATGATGTGTGCAGGTGTCAGATGCTGTAAGTCTGGCGGCAAAGATAATGAAAAACTCCGTGTCCGGCGAATTTTTTGTCTGCGATTTGCGCCTTTTACTTGGGGCTTGCTGCTTTACAGGCGTACCATCGTCTGTGTTTCATGATATGCAGCAGAATGCAGACAGCAGATGCGAAACCGATCTTTCCATGCAGCCCTCCTATGCCGGCATGGCCACAATGCAACCACAAAGGAACCACGATTGCTCCACTGACAACCGTCAGAAAGAAGAAGACGACCGTGGCCCTGAATCCTGCTGACCGGTGAGTCTTGAAACGACGATACCATGTGTTCACCCCTTTCCAGTTCAACCGGACATGCCATACCACCAAAACCGTCATGATAAGGGATGCGGTGATGTGCAGCCATGTCCAATATGTGTTCCCAATGCCAAGGAATGACTTTCCGTGAAGAGATTCCAGGAGTATGCCGCTTGCCAATACAACCGGCGCGAAAAGCAGCAGGATAGCGTTGCAGATTCTTAAATTCTTCTTTTTCATACACATAAATTTTAGGGATGTTCTATAAATTAGTTTTTTATTCATTTAGGAACTGTTCTTATGCTTGGCTTCGCCTTACTCCATCGCGACTCGGGATAGTCTGAGTAAACTCAGCCTCTGCGCTCACCTTGCACAATCTTTGTGCGCATTTAAAGAACAGAAATCCACTGTGCGATAGTTCGAAAATTGTCTCAACCGACGACAAACCGAGTGCCATCAAACTTGTTTGAATGGCCGAGGTGCGAAGGAGGGAGGTTTACCAAGCTAATTTTTAGAACCTCCCTTTAGTCATTTGATAAATTTTTGAGCATTACTTAATGCAGGTGCAAAGGTAAGCAGCTTTTATCTCATGGGAATTATGTATATTTGCAGATGATTTCGGAATATTTGCATGCAATGAAAAAGAAAGCGGTAAAGAATCAAATAGTGGAACATCTGACAAGTTTGTGCGATGCTTCCGTCCATCATGTGGGAAAACCGGATGATGTTTTTGCCCAGGTATATCATTACCACAATACGTTGGAGGTGGCTGTTATCGTTCGCGGATGGGTGGAAGGCCTTGTCGGTGGCATCATGGGCAAGCTGACGGAAGGTATGATGGTGGTATTGGGTGACGATGTGCCGCATTGCGTGCTTCGGGCATCCGACGACAGCAGGGCCGTCCTGGTCCATATCCCGTCGGAATTGCTGAAGTGGGATGAGGAAAGGTTCCCCGAACTGGCACATGGGATAGATTACATCAGAAGCAGCAAAAGCGTCATGGTGTATGATGACCCCAGATTCGCAGGCAGGATTTCAAGGCTTGCCGGAAAGATAGCTTCTGCAGATGGCTTTTTACGGATGTCCTTGATTATGCGTCTGCTGCATATCCTGAGCACCACATCTCCGACGTCAACCCTGCTTGCAGACCGGCATTATGTCAATGTACGGAAGGAGAAGGAGTCGGCAACTGACAGGGCCTACCGCTATCTGTACGACCATTTCAGGGAAAACTTTTCGTTGGACGAACTGGCGGCGTTTGCAGGTATCAGCGGTGCTGCCCTGTGCCGTTCGTTCAAGAAATCAAGCGGTTGCACAATCTGGCAGTTTTGCAGTCGTCTGCGCATGGAATATGCCTGCAACCTGTTGCTGACGACCAATATGGACGTCGGGCAGATAGCATATATGTCCGGATACAACAGTTATCCACATTTCTGCACACAGTTCAGGAATGCCATAAGGATGTCCCCGACGGAATATCGTAGAAAAGGAAGTGCCCGGTGATGAAGGGGCATGGCTTGGCATGTTTTGAATGGTTTCACCAGAACATCACAAAAATCGTGAAATCAGATTGCAGCAGTCTGTTTCTATCATCGCTCACAATTTTTGCAGCAGGAAGACACGAAAACAGCGTGCCCGAGGAACCGTCCTTTTTTTGAACGGTTTCCGGGCACGCTGCAGTATTTTACTTCAGACCCTTACGGGCTGACAGCCTATGATGGAATCAGAAGCTGTAGCGGAGGTTGAAGAGGATGTTCCATGTAGAAGCGGTGCTGAGGTAGTCCTGAGTGGTGGAAGTGTGACGTGCACCGTTCATGAGGTTGTAAGTGAAGGTTGCGGGCTGCGAAGGATCCTTGGCTGTAGTAGCCGTAAGGAGGGTGTTGCCCACGACCTGCTTGTAGGTACCCCAGCAGGGGTCGAGCGCGTTGAGGAGGTTGTTGACGTCCATACCCACGGTGAGGACGTGCTTCATGCCACCCTTGCGGTTGAGGTTGAAGTCCTGTGCGAACTTCAGGTTGAGCTGGTGGTGCCAGGGCATCTTCGCTCCACCGCGCTCGGCATACTTGCCCTTGCGGCTCTTAAGGTAGTCGTTCTGCTGGATGTAGGTCCAGAAGTCATCGCGCTGGTTGTCGGCAGTGTAGACATGCTTTTCGCCGTTGCGGTCGGTGTAGGTACCGTTGTCCTTAAAGTTCCAGCTGTCGAGTTCCTCGCGGCTTGCAGGCACGTAGATGAGGTTTCCAGGAGCAGAAGCATCGTTGTTGATGTTCTTGCTGTAGATGTAGCTGTAGCGCGTGTAGCTGTATCCGCCGAGGTATCCGGCCTCACCGCCCTCATACTGGAGACTGAAGGTGGTCTGTCCGAAGTTGCCCTCCTTGAGGATATACGATGCGGTGGCCAGCACGCGGTTGGGCTGTACGTAGGTTGCGTAGCCGAGTTCGTGGTCGTTCACACCATTGATGCTGTTGCGGTAGTTGGTGTATGCCGAGGAAACCTGATCGCCGATACCCTCGCTATAGCTCTTGGCGAGCGAGTGGGTATAGGATGCGCTGAGGTCGAAGCCGCAGTTGAAACGCTTGTGGAGGCTTGCGGTGATGCTGTAGTAGTAAGCCTTCTTGCCGGCGTTTTCGATGACGTAGGCCTGGTTCTTATTGGTGTAGGTGCTCATCTTGTGGCGTTCGTCACCGGGGCTGAGCATGATGGTGGAAGTGCCGTCCCAATATACGTTGGCGTTGGTGATGATGCAGGGGTTGAGGTCCTTGTTGTAGATGCCTTCGAGCGAGAAGTCGACATCGCCGGGGAGCTTGAAGTCGGCAGCGAGGCTGGCCTTCCAGGTGGTAGGCATCTTGAGGTCGTCGCTAAGGATGGTGGCTCCGGTGGGCACGCTGGTGGCACTGGTGGCCTTGATCTGCTGGAGGAGTTCGGCCTGCGAGGTTACGAACTGTACGCCCTGGCAGTCGTCGCCGGTGAGAACCTTGGAGGTCTGTCCCATACCGCTGTTTCCGACAGCACTGACGAGCCATACGTAAGGCATGCGTCCGACAAAGAGACCCGTACCTCCGCGGAGGACAATCTTACGGTCGCCGATTACATCCCAATTGAAGCCTACGCGGGGGCTGAAGGTGGGGTTGGCATCGGGCACGTTGTCGGTGCGGAAGCGGCGCTCGCCCACGGCAATGTTGGTGCCGGGGTTGGCGGGAGCGGCCTCAAGTGCATAGTTGCACTGGTCGTAGTAGGCCTGGTTGAAGTTGTTGTCGAGGCTGGGGTAGAAGGGAAGTTCGACGCGCAGACCGAAGCTGAGCTTGAAGCGGTTGCTGATGTCGAAGTTGTCCTGTGCATACCACGAGAGCTGGTGTGTGGTCATGTTTGCGGTGAACATGGAGTGGTCCTCGCCGTTGCCGTATGTCATACCGAACACGCGGGGAGCGGCTCCGAAGACGCTGCCCCAGTCGCCGGCAGCCACCTGCTCGGGAGTGGCCTCGTAGGCATAGTATCCGCCGGCAGCCTGTGCAAAGCCGTTTGCAGCCTTGTTCATCTCGTACTGCATACCGGCAATGATGTTGTGCTTGCCGAAGTTCATGTTCACCTCATCGGTCACGACGAGGGTCTTGGTCTGCGAGAGGTTGCCCTGCGTGAAGACGTCGCCGGTGAGTGCCCATGTGGGATAGTGTCCCTGGCCGTCGTTCATCACCACCTCGATGATGGGCTGGTCGCCGTACTCGGTGCTGCGGGGCTGGTCCTGGAAGGAGTAGGTGGCACGCAGGGTGTTCTGCACGCGCTTGGTCAGACGGCTGTTCAACTCGCCTGCCACGCTGGTGAAGTCGAAGTTGCTGTAGTAGCGGCTGGAGAGGGAGCTCATGCCGTAGTACGAGCCGCTGCCGTAGGTGCTGTTGGAGCCGTTGTAGATGTTGTTGCTCTGGTTTACGCCGATGGTGCGGCTGGAGCTGGCAGGGCTGGAACTCTTGCGGCCTGACTTGGTGAAGCGGACGTTGAGTTTGTTGGCGTCGTTGATGTTCCAGTCCACACGTGCCATGATGCGCCATGCGGGAGCCGAGAGTCCGTAGTCCTGCCATGGTCCGGTGGTGTAGCCGTAGTTCTTGGCAAGGTAGTCGCTCAGACCGTTGAGCTGGTCGAGTGTAGGACGGCGGTTGGTGTTGGTGTACTTGCCGTTCTCGCCGCCTCCGGCCTTGGCGGTGGGGGATGCTACAGAGTTCCACTCGTATTCGCCGTTGATGAAGAAGAAGAGTTTGTCCTTGATGATGCGTCCGCCGAAGCTGGCACCGAGAGTGCGCTTGTAGGCATCGTCGAGGTCGAGTTTGTCATCGCAAATCTTCTCGCCGCGGAGTTTGTTTCCGGTGAGGTAGCTGTATGCGGTAGCATGGAAGTCGTTGGTACCGGACTTTGTGACGGCGTTGATGGCAGCGCCGTTGAATCCGCTTTGGCGGACATCGTAGGGAGTGATGCTGACGCTCACCTGTTCGATGGCGTCGAGGGAAATCGGGGTGCCGCCGCCGGGGAGGATGTTGCTTCCCAGACCGAAGGCATTGTTGAACTGTGCACCGTCGATGGTGATGTTGCTCTGACGGTAGTTACCGCCTCCGACAGCATATCCTCCGGCAGCGGTGCTACCCTGGGGCGACTGGATGAGCATGGAGGTGAGGTCGCGGCTGGCGGTGGGCACGAGGCTCATGCGTTCGGCGTCGACGGTGGTGATGGCGCCGGAGCGGCTCATGCTCATGTTGCTGCGTCCGCCGGTGGCTACGATGACAGCCTCGTCAAGGTCGTTGCTGCTCACTTCCATCGATGTTTCGATGGTGAGTGGCGAGCCGAGCTGGAGCACGACGTTCTTGTAGGTCTTGCTCTTGTAGCCGATGTAGGAGATGGTGATGTCGTAGGGACCACCGGAGCGCAGGCCGTTGAGGTTGAAACTACCGTTGTTGTTCGTCATGCCGCCGTAGCGGGTTCCCGAAGGAGTGTGTACAGCAACGATGTTGGCACCGATGACGGCTTCGCCGTTTTGGTCGGTGATGCGTCCTACGACGCTTGAACTCGTCACCTGGGCTGAGGCCATACTGGCAACAACAGCCATGGGGGCGATGATCGCAAATCTTTTAAACATATGTGTATTTGTTAAATAGATAGGTGTTTCGTTGGGGAAAATGTGCAGTGAAGATGTCTTTCTTCATCAAAAATTCACATCCGTTTTCCTTCTGTCTTCAGATTGGCACAGGAGGGAGCCACTTTTCAGCAGGACATCGGAAAACGAAGAAACCCTCTTTCCTGTTTCTTCGAGGAAAGGGGGCTTTTCTGTAAGGTTCGGTTAGCGGGCGATGAATTTTTTGCCATCCCGGATGTAAATTTGACCGGGATTGGTGCGGTTGACGCGGCGTCCGCTGATGTCGTAGATGGGTTTGTGGGTTTTGTCGGCCACAACTTCGTTGATGCCGGCGGCGCAACTTGCATCGTAGACGAGCTGGAGCTTGTAGGTGTCGCTCTTGCCGTTCGATTCGATGGTGACGTCCACATTGTAGGTGCCGTAACTTTCGGGACCTCCGGCGAAGCCTCCTTCAACCTGCAGGGGACTTTCGGCTCCTGCGGCGATGCTGCCTTCGCGAACTTCGGTGTCAGAGCCCATCTGCATGCACTGGCCGGTGATGCCGCACCACATGATGTTCCGCCAGTCGGCACTCTTGATGGTAACCTTGACGTTGGCCTTTGCATTGCCCTCGTTCTTGAGCACGGGCTGCTTGGTGCCGCATTCTACCAGATAGAAGTATTCGCCGCCGCCTAAGTCGTAGGCCTCTTCTACGGCCTTGATGACGATGGTCTCGCTGGGTTTGCAGACCGTACCTTCATTGAGGACCACAATCTGTGCGCTGGCGCTGACAGCAGCCATGGCGGCAAGGATAAAAGCGTAGAGTTTCTTCATATTGTTTCCTGTTTTTTTGGATTTTTGTTTGTCTTATTGTTGTCTGCTGTCCGCCACTCCTTATATATCCTTATATAGTATATATAGTAGGAGGGCGGACAGGGGATGTTTGGTGTCGGTAATCAGTTAATCATCGGCGCCAGGGGGGCTTCCACCACCTGAAGCACTTCGCCGGTTTCGTCGTTCGTGACGAATGCCACCACGTGCATCATGATGAGGTTGGTCTTCGAACCTTTGCCGTATACTTTAGGCACATCGTAGGTGGCGGTCCATGTGGCATGGCCCTCGGCATCGGCACTTACGACTTCACCATAGGCAGGAGTGAGCACATGGCGGAGCACGTGGTTGTGCACGTAGTCCGTCTTGTTGCTGCCGTCGGGCTGGAGTTGCATGGCGGTGATGTCGCTTTCGGTGAGCCAGACGTTGAGGTGGGCGTTCTTGAGGGCTCCGTCGAGGGTTTCGTCCAGGGTGACGTTGACGGTGGACGTTCCCCAGGAAGCATCAGTGAGGTTGCCGTCGTAGTCGGTGCTGATGCTGATGTCCACAGCAGGTTCGAGTATGAGGCGCTGTGCCACGGAGGTTCCCCATTGGGTATATTCCTGCAGGCCGCCCTTGCGGTCGACCATGCCGTTGGGCCAGGTCTTTACGCCCCAGTGGGTGTTGTATTCCTCGCCGATTTCGGTAGCGAGTCCGAAGGGCAGCTTGTCGACGCTGTAACTCATGCTTCCGCCGTGGATGCTGACGGCGATGATGTGCTGGCCGATGCTTCCGCTCTGGAGTTCGTGGATGAGGTTCGAGGCATTGGGGCAGTTCACACACTTCTGTCCGGTGAAGTCCTCAATGAGCACGTTCTTCTTGATTTCCACCGGCACCTTCTCGTTCCAACGTTCGTCGTCGTCGACATTGTCGCAGGCGGAGAATGCAAAGGCTGCCGCAAGGGGCAGGATATATGCAAGGTATTTCATATCGTTCTTACGTTGGAGGAGGTTAGAAGTTATAAGTATAGGAGGCGGTGACACCCTTCTGTGCGGGGACATAGCGGCATACACCACCCGAGCAGTTGTAGCCGGCGCGGGTCTTGCCGTATCCTACGGAGAGTCGGTGCGACTTTTGGGTGAAGGTGACGAGTCCCTGGAAATAGTGGACCTTGTTCTCGTTGCCCTCGGCATCCACCACATGTGCGTTGTACTGGTCGCTGATGGTGAACATGAAATGCGGGAGCATGGAGAATTCGATGAGTCCGAACCACCAGTCCTTCTGGTCCTGTTTCGTATGCAGGTACTGTGCTTCGGCGCGGAGTGCGAACTTGCGGTTGATGTTCCACTTACCCTCGGCAATGGCGATGTTGGCCTTGATCATTCCGCCTTCGCCTTCCACCACGGTCTTGTTGTACTGCTGGTGCAGATACTTGAGGTTGAGCTTGAAGGTCTTGGTGATTTTCTTGTCGAGGTCGACGCTGAATTCCTGGTAATACTTTTCGTCGCCCACTTTCCAGAAGTTTCCGTTTTCGAAACCTTGGGTACCGTAGAGCGCGGTCTTGTCGGACTTCAGATAGGTATAATAGTTACCTTCGGTAGCAATCTCCTTGGCGATGGGCGTTTCGCCGGCACGCACATGGCTGAAAGCCGCCTTGATGGTGGTGCCGTACTTGCCGCCCAGCGCGGTCTTGCGCTTGAAGGTGTAGCTGCCTTCGGCCTGGAACGCCCATTCACCGGGGACGTTCTGGGTGGCATAGGGGTAGATGGTCGCCAGGGAGTAGGTCTGCTGCTGGGTGAAAGCCGGCAGATGGTTGATGAAGCTGGAGGTGAGCGTCATCGAGCGGCGCGAGCGGAAGGCCATGTCCTCGGAGCGTTTCACCTGTGCGAGGAAGCTCATGCCGCGCTTCGAATAGCTTCCGCTGAGCATCAGTGCCCGTCCGTTACGGTAGATGTAGCCGTTGTCGTACGAAGGGTCCTGGCTCTTTTGGGCATATTCGGCAAGGAAGGAGTAGTTGCCCTTGCGGAGGTTGGCGCGGACATCGAAACTTCCTACCTTTTCGGGGAGCTTGAGGCTTTGGGTGAAGAGGTGCGGCATGCCGTCGGCATCATATTTGGTGATGGTTCGTCCGATTTCCTCGCTCTTTTCCTGCTTGGTCACCCAGCTTGCGCCGAGTGTAAGGGCGGTGTTGTGCTCCTGCATACGGGGGAACCAGTCGTGGAAACTGAGTTCGGCATCAGCACCGTAGACCCACGAATCGTTGAGGTCCCAGTATCGGCGCTGCTTTCCGCCGAGTGCCTTCAGGCGCACACCCTTGAGGGCGTCCACCACGAGTCGTCCGCCGAGCAGGCTGTTGTCGATGCCCAACGAGCGCTCTTCGTAGGTGCGGAAGATGAGTCCCGAGCCGAACTGGTCGTAGAAGGTTCCGCCGGTGAGTTCAAAACCCTTGAAATTGCCCTTTACGTAGTAGAAGGGTACACCCCAGCCTTTGAAGTCGGGTTCGAAGCCGGGGAGGGGATATTCGTTGAATTCAAGGCGTGCGCCGGCCTCGATGAACTTGTTGATGGCGCCGAGCTGCACGTAGGTGTTGGTGAGCGCCCAGTTGTCGGTCTTTTCGGTACCGATGGTCTCGTCGTCCTGGGGGACGAGGACGTCACTCTGTATGGAGCCCGTGATGCGCCATTTCTTCCATTCGTTGTCGGAATCGGCGTTGAACGTCTGTGCCGATGCCGTCAGCGCAGTGCCCAAAGTGAGGGCAATGGCGGCCAAATTGCGGTATTTCATGCGTTAGGGGGATTACCTGGTAAACTCCTGCTATTCTTCAGTGGCCTTGGGAGCGGTAGCCTTGCCTTCGAGGATTTCGCGCACCTTTTCGATGAGGTGGCCTTCAGAACCTTCGGTATATCCCGAGCGGCTCTCGACGATATTGCCCTTTCCGTCCACGATGAAGACATGGGGAATCATTGCCACACCGAGTGCGCGGCGGAAGTCGCTGTTGGGGTCGAGGAGCACGTCGTATTCCCATCCGTGGTTGTCGACGAAGGGCTTCACCTTTTGGGCGTTCTGTGCCTCGTCGATGCTGACGGCAAATAGTTTTACGCCGGTCTCGTCCTGCCAGTCTTCATAGACCTCGGCAATGTTCGAGAGTTCGCGGTTGCAAGGTTTGCACCAGCTGGCGAAGAAGCTGATGATAAAGGGCTTGCCGTCGTTGTTGAGGGTGGCGGTATCAATGGTCTTTCCGTCGATGGTGCGGAGGTTGACTGAGGGAAGCTGTGCAAAGGCGCTTCCGGCGGAGAGCATAAACAGCGCGATGGCTGCGGAAAGGAATTTCTTCATGGTTGGTGTAGTGTGTAAGGGTGTAAAGGATGGATTTTGTCAGAGTCTTGGCAAAAACCGGGTGGAGGATTTTCTCGGCAAAAGTCTGTGTAAATGGTGTTTTCAGTAGAAAAACGACAAATTTTGCAGAGAATATGGGCTTTTACCTGCTTTTCTTCTGCAAAAGTACACTAAATCCCAAGAGGTTGCAAGATTTTTTATGGCATTTCGCCAAATCTTTACATGATATAGGTGTGGTTTGTTATATTTTGCCCTCAAAAGAAACACTTTTGGGGGTACGCGCGTTTCTTTATGGAGTGTTTCTACGTCTAAAGGATTTTCTTTACCGTCTGTGAGCCATGTCGGTTTTCCACCCGGATGACATACATCCCCTTGGGAAGGTGGGCGAGGGGGAGCGAGCGGATTTCTCCCGCCTTGACGTTGGTGAGAACCGCTTTTCCGCACACCGCTCCGGCAGCCGAAGCCACCGTGACGGTAGCCGAAGCCACGTCTTCGGGGAAGATGACGGAGAGCATTCCGTTGCAGTACGCCATGTCCATGCGGAGAGGCTGTGTGAGGGAAGGGATGGCGGAAGCCTCGATGCACTTCAGCAGTCCGGTATAGGCGTCCAGTTTTCCGGCACCCCAAAGGCAGTTGCCACCTTCGGGGAGTGTGCCGGTAAAGTCGTCGGTGCGGGCGGTCTCCGTGGCAATCCGTTTTACATCCTCGGGTGTAAGCGAAGGATTGGCCTCGAGCCATGTCGCCACGGTTCCGGCGACGAAGGGGGCCGACATGCTTGTACCCTGCATGTAGCCGTATTCGTGGGCGGCATCTTCTGTGGTGTACGCCACCTGTTTTGTGCCGGAAAGGTCGAAAGCAGAGAGTGCCGAGATGATGTAGCATCCCGGTGCCGTCTGGAAATCGTTGCGCGTAACGTAAGCCCCGACGGTGAGGATGCGTCTGCCTGTGCCGCCGATTTCAGCAATGGTAGAAGCGTCTGCCGGAGCGCAGAATCCGTCGATGTCCTTGTCGTCGAGTTGCAGCCAAGTGTTGTCGGCCCAGATGTCGACGTCGCCGCCGCTCTTCGGGCGTACGGTGAGTGCTACGGCGTAGTTGTTGCGGACGCTTGTGAGTGCAGAGTTGACGACGATGTTCAGTTTTCCGTTCTCAGGGTCGGTTCCCGAAGCCACTTCGAGCGTTCCCGTGGCATAGCTCCCCAGTTTGACGCTTTGGACGCCCTCGGCGGGATATACCGGCACGCTGACCATGTCCTTCTTGTTGAAAAGGCTGTATGCCGACAGTTCTACCTCAACTTCCGCCCCTTTCTCCACCCAAAGCTGTACGGTGCCGCCATACTGTGTGGCAGTGGGGGCTACCTTGTGGGTGATGAAAGTGCGCAAGGCATCGTCTTCAGCCGAGGCGAAGGAACGGTGGATGTGGAATTTGTCCTTTTGGTGGTTTCCGGTGGCTCCCACGATAATCCGCCCCGGACCCTGCATGTCGTCCGCCATGCGGTCGAAGGGTGAAGTGCCGTCGTGCGGACCGTCGTGATTACCTAAGCTGAGGTTGACGACGCAGGGCTTGCCCACTTCGTCGGCATAGTCGAAGATGTATTTTACGGCATTCGAGATATCGGCATGAGTAGCCGTGCTTTGGTCGAGTCCTACGAGCACGATGTCGGCATCGGGAGCCACACCCTGCCATGCCCCGTCCATGAAGGTGTCGGAACCTGCGGCAATGGCCGCCACATGCGTGCCGTGGGAGTTGACGGTGGCGTCGGCCTGTGCGCCGAGGATGGCGTCAGCGGTCAGCATCTCCACACCGTAGCCAAAGGCGGCGGGAGGAGTGCAGCCTTCGTAGCTGGTCGTGCCCTGTTCCCATACCCTGACAATGCGCAGCGCACCGTCCGAAGGGCGTCGGAAGGCCGGATGCGTGTAGTCGAAACCGGCGTCGACGATGCCAACTACGACATTTTTTCCTGTAAAGGATTGGGCAAGATTTTCACCGTCGTGTATACGCTTCACGCCGGTTTCGCTCCGTGCCTTGTCGAGCATGGGCTGGGGGCCGGATGTCAGATGGATATGGGTGGCACCTGCGCTGGCCGCCATTGCCGACAGTTCCGAAGGCGTGGCATGGCAGGTGGTCAGTGTACCGTCTGGGAGTGTGACGTAAGCCGTCAGCTTTTTCTCGGTCGCTTCAGTCTGTCCGGTCCGGGTGGCAGGACGCTGTCCCCGTAGCATCAGCTGTGCCTGTGGCGAAAGGGTGGCCTGCGCCATGCAGACTGTGGAAACGGGTGCAAGGAAAAGGAGCGGGATGAATCGCGAAAACATCATGGAGTAATCGGGGGATGGGAAATCAAGGATGAACGATGAGCTTTTTTGTAACGGTTTTACCGGATACTTTTCCGCTTACGATGTAGGTACCGTGAGGCAGGCTGAGTCCAGTCTGGTAGCGGCGTCCGGTAGCGTCGAAGATGCGGATGTCGGTGAGGTTTTCTCCGTCAAAAATCCTGCCGCCTTCGATGCGGATGTCAAGGTCCTTGCCGTGGTCCGTGATGTTTTCGATGCCGTCGCTCGAATCGTCAAAAGCGCGTTGGGTGTAGGTTTCGCCCAGTTTTGCCTGTACGCAGTTGTAGACATAGTTGAGGGCGGGGTCGTTGGGCACATAGCGGGCAATGTATCCCACGAAGGAAATCTGTGCGGGGTCCAGTTCCTTGGTCACCATGCTCGCCGTCATGCCGCTTTCGGCAAGCAGTTCGTCAGTCCAGTAGGAAGAGCGGACGCTTTCGGGCAGCGTGAATGTCTTTTCGTAGGTCACCGTCTCGCCGGGCTTGAAGTCGGCGAGGAGTCCCCATTCGTTGCCTGTTACCGTACCGCGGAAGGTGTGGTTGTGCTCGTAGTTGTTGCCCCCGTTCGACTGGTAGTCGCGCATGCCGTCCTGCACCATCATGATGTTCAGCACGTTCTGCGTCTCGCCCATATCCTCGTGCCCCTGGATTTGGAATTTCAGTGTCACCTCGCGGGTAGCTTCATCGTATTCTGTAGCCAATTTGAGCGAAGCATAAGGGTGGGTGTTCGCCACCTGTCCGAACATTTCCGTGATGTTGTTTTCCGAAATCTCACGTACGGGGACGTATGTGGAGGCATTGGGATAGCGGTTCAGCATGAAGGCAGGGGCGTAGGTGCTCGATGTGCCGTAGAAGAGTGTGTACTGCAGGTCTTCGTTCATGGTGAAGTTGTCGGGGAAATAGCCTGCATGGTGCGTCACCTCCACCGTCTGCTGGGGAATCTCCTCCAACACCCGCTTCAGGGTGGTGTGGCCGGCAGGACAGTTGCTGCACTTCTGTCCGGTAAACGACTCCACCAGCATGGAGCGTTCCATATTCTGGGGATAGAAGAATACGTATTCGGCATATCCGTTGTCCGTCATGTCGGCATCCTCTTTCCCGTTCACCTTTACGATTTTCATGGCGAGGTCCGTCGCTCCGGCGTTTTCCGCAGTCACATCCGGCAAGGTAATTTCCAAGGTCTTTCCTGGCAGCAGTTCCAGGTTGTTGAGTTGGAGAGTCTGCACCTGGTCCGACGTCACTTCCACATCCAGACTGGTGATGGTTTCCGTACCGGCATTGAACACTTCGCCCTGGAGGGTATAGTGCTCTCCGGCGAGATAATAGTCGGAGAAGTGGGCGCTCTTCATGAGGATGTCAGCATATTGCGGCAGTTCGTCCACCACGGCCTTCAGGTTGGCCATTCCGCGGCCTTTGCCGTTGAGGTCGGTCCAGGCGTCGTTGACGATGGCAAAGGTACGTCCTTCGGTATCCATCGTGCGGTCGGTGCTGTACAGGGCATAGTTGCCGGTCAGTACGCCGGTGTATCCGATGTAGAGGCATTCCTCCTCACCGGTGATGGTATATGGGGTGTCGAACGTCGTTTCAGTCCACTTTGCAGTGGTGGAGGGGATGTTGGCGCTCGTTATGGCCTGTGCCTTTTCGGCAATGGGAGTAGCGTTGAGGTCGGTGGTCACAAATGCGGTGACTGTACCTCCCTCCAGATTCTTGGTGCCGTAGATGGCGGTGACGCCGGTAATCTGCTTCCCCTTGAGGAGTGCCAGTTTCTCGTGCGTGAGGCGTATGGCAAGTCCTTGCCGGTTGCCCGTGCCGAGGCTGAAGAATGCGCTTCGGGAATATGCACCGGTGGTGTAGCCCAGTTCGTCGGCATGGCCTTGGAAGCACGGGACGAGGAGTAGAAGGGGGAGTAAGGTTTTCTTCATTTTTTTCGTTTTGTTTGTATGCGGGGGGGTATGTGGGATTTCATCCTTCGTTTTCTCGCCATGGCAAAGTGAGTAAACGCTCTTTGGTCTGTTGGTTTAACGAAAACGTGTCCCCTTTATTATTGATTTTTAATGTTTTATTCGTTTTGTTCTTTTGTATGGTGTGTTCTGGAAAATCATACGTTTTCCGGTGCAAAATTACAGAAAAAAAGTCTGTTCTTTGGCTCTTTTACCCGGTTTCCTTCCTGATTCTGTTGTCTTTCCCCGTGAAATGTACCCTGTGGATGTGCAGAAAATGCCTTTCCCCATCTTTTGTATGCATTTTCCGGTGCTGGATGGTTCAGTTATGGAAGAACGTATGTTGACAGGTGTCATTTTCGTATGGCCGTAGGCCTGGAATGTCGAAAAGTTTTCTGAATTTTCATAGCTTTTCGGAAATATTCCCTAATTTTGCCGCAAATGTCAAAAGGATAAAACAAAGAAATATGAACAGAATTTTACGATTTTTACGTTTATCGGTATGTGCAGTGCTGGTGATGCTCTCCGGAGCAGGCCTCCTGCATGCCCAGAATTATTCTGGGCTTCCCGGCCGTAAACTGGTGTGCACCTACACCGTCGGCGACGCCATGGGCGACGTGAAGAACTCCATCACCAAACAGGAACATTTCTTTGTCGGCGCCGACAACCGTCCGGTCCGGGGATGTCTCCTCGGTAGCGGTACGGGGAGCGAATTTACGCTCACCAAGTATTACCGTTTTAATCCCTCTACGGACGACGGTGGAAACACCGTGATGAAATATTATATGTCGCAGTGGGGCGCATACGACTTCGGCGATATGGGCCTCAAAGCTCCCGCGCTGCAGGAAACCGTTACCGTCGCTGCCGACGGCAAGGTGCTCAAACGGGTAACCCAATCCTATGCCTATGCGTATGAGTACGACGATGCCGGACAATTGATTAAGGAAACCTGGACCATTGCCGCTTCCGGAGCCCTTTCGAAAAGGATTGAGTACGTGAACGGCGCTTCCGGACGCCCCACCTCCGCCATCGAGTACAACAGCAAGGAGCAGTTTGCCTGCAAGTATGTCTACGACTACGATGAGGAAGGAAACCTCATTGAAAAGATGACCTACAAGCGTACGACGGTGACCGACGAGAATACCGAATACCTTAATGTCGACGAACTCTATGTCTATGAGGGCGGCCGCCAGACGGAATACATCAAGTACGGCAGCGGTTCGGCAACCGCCGACCCCAAGCTCACCAGCCGCAAGACCTACGAGGTCTATAACGGCAATCCCGACAAGGTGCTCGAAATCAGCTACACTTCGCCCAAGACGGACGGTGAAGGCAATACCACCTGGAAGAAGTCCGCTACGGCCTATGTCTATGAGTATGCCGACTTTACGGAGAACGGTCGTACGGCCTGGGCCATCGACGACCTGAAGGCCGAAGCTGCAACCGACCGCAACGATGTGGTCCTCACCTTCTCCGCCCCGCAGCATGCCACCGCCGACACGAAGTTCGCCATCATGCGCAGCGGTGTTCCCGTGGCCGTAGTCTCCGCCGCCGATGTCCGTTCTGCCGACGGCAAATGCAGTTATACCGAGACCGGTGTACGGCTGGGCGAATGGGAGTATTTCGTGATTCCCTTCGAAGGGCAGTCGCTCCTCGACGTAACGGCAAACACCCAGCGCTATATGTCGAATCTGGCAAGCGTGAAGGTGCAGACCCACACCCTGAAGGCCGTGCAGGGACTCTGCTTCGAGGTGAAGAAGGAAGAATATGTCCAGAAGGACGATGAACTGGGCAATATCGAAAAAACCGCTTACGTCATCACCCTTAAGTGGGACGCCAACGACGGGCTCGCCACCAGCACCTTCAAGGGTCATACCCCCTACTTCGCAAAGGTGCTGACCAACGGGCAGACTTCGAACATGATGCTCTCCGCCGGTGACATTACCGACCCCGAAGCCACCGGATTCAGTTTCGACTATCTCGACTCCTACGACGAGATGAAGGTGTTCATGGTGTCGCACTTCGAAGAGGGCAACGCCATTTCCGACACAATCTCCATCCTGAAGGCCGACCTCGACAAACTCGCCGAAGGCCCTTCCGAGCCCTTCATGGCCTACGGACTTGCCACGTCGTGGGACGGTGCGCTCACCGCCACCTTCGACATGAGCCAGGTAGGCCCCGACGCTCCCGCAACTGTCACCAAGGGCACCAACAAGATGGCAGCCATCTGCAACGACCTCAAGTGCGCCACCGCCGTGGGCGACAAATATGTGATGTTCTACGACGATGTGAACTACAACACCTCGTTTGCCACCGTAAACTTCACCACCGGCAACGTCGTCGACGTCAACAACTACGCCTACAAGTACGGCAAGCCCGGCTCCATGATGCAGAGCCTCGCCTACGATGTCCCGTCGTCCACGCTTTACGGTCTTGAAAAGGCCTATGACGAAGCCTCCGACGACTATGTGACCGTCATCTACACCGTAGACCCCGACAACGGAAGTCTTACGGAGGTGGCGCGTTACGCCACGGTCTACGAGGCCATCGTGACCGACGGCAAGGGTTCGCTCTACCTGATCCGGACGACCATGAACGCGAAGTTCCAGCCTGTCCCCACACTCTGGAAACTCGATGAGGCCTTCGACGTGGCAGAGACTCCGGCAGTGGACAATGCCGAAACAGGCGTCACCTATTCCATGGCCAACAGCAGCGTGGCATCGCCCGACGGCACTAAGATCTATTACATTACCGGACAGCAGGTCAACGTCTTTGACCTCGCGGCCGGAACCTTCGGCACGGTGGGCGAGCTTGATGCCCTGGTATATGGCATTGCCAACGCTCCCGGCACCGTGGACGGTGTGGCTACGGAGGCGCCCAAGAATGCCGATGCCCGCAAGATGGTCTGCAAGACCTGGTACGGCGACTCCATGGGTACCCTCCCCAGCACCCAGGACATGACGCAGGAATGCTATTTCTATAATTACGACGGCAAGCTGGCGCGTGTGGCCAAATACGGACGCGGGTATCACGACGACGGCACTGCCGGCGACTATGAACTGACCTACTACACCAAGAACCTGCTCGACGACCAGGCAAACATCCTGAAGTCGACCCGATATCAGCGTGGACTCTACGACTATGGCGACTTTGCCATGAAGCAGGTGTCGGAGACGACATACGAATACGATGCCCTCGGACATATGGTCAAGGAGACCACTCCTGCCGAGATTTACGGCTATGAATACGATGAGGCCGGAAACATCGTCCGCAAGACGGTGACCAATGCCTATACGGGCAAGGAGGTGCAGACCATCGAATACATGGACTTCATTGCCCTGAACAAGCCCACTGCCGCTATTTCCGACGGAGCATACGACAGCTATAAGTATGTGGCTACCATCAATTACGATGACAACCTGAACAAGACGCTCGAGATGCACAGCAAGATGGTCGAAGACCCCGACTTCGGCATGACGATGCCTATGCCTTTCGAGGCCGAGGAATGGGTTTACGAAGGCGATATGCTGGTAACCGACACCAAATACTACTTCGATAACCAGGGACAGGCCGTGCCCACCATGCGCACCACCTATGCTGCCGTAGACGGCAATCCCGACAAGGTTCAGAGCGTAGACGAGACCTATTTCGACGGCAAGTGGTATACCCAGGCAGGTTCTACCTGCGTCATCGATTACGCCGAATTCTCCGACGAGATGCTCGAGATGACCTGGATGGAGATGCTTGCCCAGCCCGACGAGACGGTTCCCGGAGCCGTGCAGGTACTGTTCAGCCTCCCGCAGGTGGCCTATATGAGCAACACCCAGATTGCGGTTTATCGCGACGGAGAGAAGGTAGCTCAGGAAGATGCCGTCAATTACTATGATTTCGAAAGCGGCATCTGCAGCTTCACAGATACCGGTGTCAAGAACGGCACCCATGAGTATTTCGTACAGCCTGTCGTAGGCGTGGGCGACGAGATGGGCGAGAACGTCCAATGGACCGGTTACTGCATCACCTATCCCCAGGAGGTGGAAGCCTATACCGAACTGCCTGCCGTTACCGACCTCCATATGGTGGCAGCACGTGAGGAAACCACTACCGAAGGTTTCAACCAGTACAAGACAAAGTGGGCCACCATTGCATGGACCAACCCTGCAGAGCGTCCCGATGGCTTCCGTTCAAACGACATCATCTTCGAAGGCATGCAGGTGGCTGAGGCCACTGTCGATGACGCCGAGGCAACCCAAATGGATACGGAGCTTATGCTCGACGAAAGTACGCCTGAGGTGAAACTCTTCGTCCTTTCGCGCTATGCGTTGGGCAATGCCAAGAGCGAAACCCTCACCATCCAGCTCGAGGAATTCAACACTTTGCTAACCGGTATTGACGCTGTTTCCGATGCCACCGGAACCTTCCGCTTCGCCGGCAATGTCTTTGCCGTGGACGGCACGGCCGACCTTACGGTCTACAACGCTGCCGGACAGCTTATGGAAAAGGCTTCGGATGCCAATGCCATCAGTCTCGAAGGTCTCTCCGACGGTACTTATGTAGTGCTCGTCCGCACCGACCGAGGCGTAAGGGCCTTCAAGGTGACAAAGCACTGATTCCTACATCCCATATCTTCTGAATATCATTAATCAGGGAGTTTTGCGGGGTGTCTCGCGAAACTCCTTTTTTTTCAATCATTCTAATAAATAAATCATGTTCAAACGTGGTCTGTTCTTTCTCCTTCTCCTGACGGTACAATGTGCTGCCTGGGCAGGGAAGAATGTCATTTTCACCACCCCCGAGGAATACCAGCTTTTCCGTATTTCTCCCAACGGACAGTGGGCATGCGGTATGTATGTCGACTATTCCAACAATACTTATGCCTTTCGGTGGAACCTTGTGAGCGGTAACATCGAACTCCTGAGCACCAACGAGCAGTCGGAAGCCTGGAGCGTTTCTGACAACGGTGTCGTGGCGGGAGCCTGCACTGCCAAGCTCGACGGCCAGGCCTCGCGCAGCCTGCCTGCACTCTACTACGACGACGAATGGCACATTCTCGAACTCCCCAGCTCCAGCGTGGCACAGGGCATTGCCTACGACATCACCCCCGACGGGCAGTATGTGGTGGCATCCCTGTCGTATGGCGGCAGCGGACCGTACGAAGCCTATATCTGGAAGGACGGAAAAATCCACCGCCAGCTCAGCGACATGGGCGGTGGATGCCCCATGCCTTACTGCATCTCGCCCGACGGACAGACGGCGGGAGGATGGAAAACCAACTACAACCGCCAGGCCTGTCTGTGGAACGCCGACGGCACGGTGACCGTGCTCTCTGACAAGGAGTCGCCCTGGAGCTGTGCACGGCGCTTCTCGCCCGACGGGAAAAAGGTGCTGATGTGGGGCGGATGGGACGAGGAAGGACTCCTTGCGCTCTACGACCTCGAAACCGCGGAGAAGACGTGGGTGGCACCGCTTGACGATGAGGGCAGTTTCGAATTCTTCGATATCGACAACAACACCACACTCGTGGGTGAGAACGGTGGTCGCGGATTCGTCTGGCAGGAAGGAAAAGGCGGACAGTATCTCGACGCCTACCTCGAAGAGCGCGGTGTGGACCTCAAGGCGCTCGACCCCTATGTCCTCGAGGGGACGGACTACTACCAGATTTTCCGCGGACAGAGCCTCAGTGCCGACGGTCAGGTGGTAGGACTCATCTATTATGCCAATGCCTCCGACGGTATGGCGGCCATGCGTTCGGCAGTCATCAAACTCGACTTCGATGCCCGCGACATCGCGCCCGCCGCACCCAAGGCTTCGCAGCTCGAAGGCACCTATACGGCACGCATCACATGGGAAGTTCCCGCAGGTGTGGAAGGCGTTACGGGATTCAATGTCTATCGCGACGGACAGTGCATCGCCACGGCGCCTGCCGATGCCCAAAGCTATCACGACAAGGACCTGGCGGTGGGGACCTATACCTACGAGGTCAGCATCGTCTATGCCGACGGTGAATCACGTCATAGCACTCCTGCTACCGTAGTCATCGCCGAGCTCAAGCTGCAGGCACCGCAGGCCCTTGCCGCACGTCAGAAGGGATTCAACAATGCCTGGCTCTCCTGGGCACAGCCCAAATCGAACCTTGTCACAAAGACCTATGCCGACATCAATAACGCCAACATCCAGGGATTCGGTGCCAATGCCGAGAATTTCCCCTTCGAGGTGGCCATACGCTTTGCCGCAGACGAGGTGGAGGCTTACGAGGGATATCGTCTGGCAAAGGTGAACTTCTATCCCCTTTCTGCCAACAAGGATTGGAAAATCAATGTCTATACTTACGAGGCCGACGGCACCACACTCCGTCTGCTTGCCTCGCAGCCTATAACCCAGCCTCTCGAATACGGCAAGGTGAATACCGTTGTGCTCGACAACCCCGTAGAGTTGCCCAAAGGCGAACTAGTGGTGGCTGTGGGAGTGACCCTCGAAAAGCCCAACCTCAACGTGCTGGGTATGGACTACGGCAGGGCAAAGGCCCGTTTCTCCGACCTCTTGCGTGCCGGCGGTGAGGCCGATTTCTACTCTATGGAAGAAATGTCGATGGCCAACGGATACATGAGCAGCGTGTCGTGGCTCATCGATGCCATACTTTCAAAGGATGGCGATGCCGAGGACGTTGACCTCGTCAAGGCATACAATGTCTATGTTGACGGCAACCTCTGTCAGACTGCCGAAGAGCTTGAGACCGTCATCCCTGCCCTCTCCGAAGGCACCCACCGTCTGGGTGTCAGCGTGGTCTATGCCGATGGCAGGGAGTCGGAACCCGCCGTCATGGAGGCTTCCATCGTGAATAACGTGGCCGCCCTCTCCGCTGTACGGGACATTCGGGTGGGAATGGCCGACGACCGCCAGCACCTTACCGCCACATGGGACTGCCCTGTGGATGTGGACCCCACCTATATATCCTATGCCGGCGAGACACCTTACGAACAGAGTGTCAACGTTCCTGACGGATACAACATGATACAGTTTGCCCACGAATACACCGCCAGTGTGCTGAAGCCGTACAAGGGCTACAGCATCAGCTCGTGCCGCTTCTTCCCCCTCGCCGATGCCACCTTCACCGTCCTCGTCTATGAAAACGGCAAACTCGTGGCGGAGCAGGGTGTCGATGCCGTCACCGTAGGACAGTGGAACACGGTTTCCCTCGAAAGTCCTGTCGTCGTCAAGGGCGGTGCCGCCTACCGCATCGTGCTCGACTGCTACGATGTGCAACCCGGTTCCGAGGTGTTGGCTGTAGACTGCAACCTCTGCTACGCCGGCATGGGCGACCTTTACTCCCTCGACGGCGAGACATTCCAGGCCATATCCTCCACTACAGGCATCTCGCACAATGTCATGCTCGGATTTACCATGGAGGACACCGAGGGGTTGGAACTCCCCGTCGTAGGCTACGATGTCCGCATCGACGGCGCCGCCGCCAACGCCACTCCGCTGACGGAGCCTTGCGTAGAATATGCCTTTGCCGAACCTCAGACCGACGGCTCGGCACAGCATACCATTGCCGTGGATGTCTATTACAGCGCTGTGGCGGAGAGCGTCAAGGGCGGTGTAGAGTATTTCACTGTCGACGCTGCCACAGGTATCAGCCAGCAGTGGGTGGCCGATCTGGCGGTACAGCAGTCTGATGCCATGCTTACCGTGGCTGGCGAGGGAGTGGAACAGGTTTCGCTCATCGCTGCCGACGGTCGCGTGGTGGCACAGTCCGACACCGATACTGTGGCCATCGGACAGCTTTCGCCGGGCATCTACGTCGTAAAGGCCGAAGCTGCGGGAAAGACCCTGGTGCGCAAGATCCGCATACGGAAATAATACTACGGTGTTGGCAACGCGGGTTTGCGTCCCGCTGATGCACCGTCTGTAGACCGGCTGGGGTGGAAATCTGAGCCCCGTCAGTCTCTTCCCCTTCTGTGAGGAAACATAGGGAGAAGGATGTCAACGGCAACCGCCTGCACATCCTTCTCCCCTTTTTTTGCTTATCGTCGTCCGTGGCCATCCGTGATAGTCCGTGTGATGATATAATCCTCCATGTCTTCCGTGTACATCCGTGACTGTCCATTTAAATCTCTCGCTAACGAAAAAAAATAGATGCATAACCATCTGATTCTCATTAGCGGAAATGGGCATGCTTACTTCCCCCTGTTCCTTGTCGCCGACTTTCAGGGAACGGGGGATTCATTGTTGATGTGCGTGCAATCTACCATGAAGTTGTTCACGACATCAATCTTTCGTACACTCTCCAAAAAAAGTTTTCACGAAATCTCCTATATTTCCTACACCAGGGTATCGGATATCCTGTGTTTACTGACGGTTTCGGGTGAAGGATAGGGTGTAGGATTCGCCAAAAGGTGCAGGATTATCCTACATCTTTCGTCTAT
>SFJN01000072.1 GCA_004555055.1 Bacteroidales bacterium
GGGATGTTCTATAAATTAGCTTGAGACAGTTTTCGAACTATCGCACAGTAGATTTCTGTCCTGCAAACACGCGCATAGCGGGCTATGTAAGTGTTTAAAGGATAGAAATATACAAGCGAGAGTATGAAAAGTGGCCAAGTATAAGAACACTTCCTAAATGAACATAAAACTAATTTATAGAACATCCCTTTTACCTTCAGACGAAACATACGGGCAGAGGCATGAATGCTGCACCAGCCCTACCATCCGGAACATCCGACACTCATGAAAGGAAAACACATCATCATCGGCATCACTGGCAGCATCGCCGCCTATAAGGCCTGCACACTGGTCAGACTGTGTGTGAAAGCCGGAGCTGAGGTTATCGTTGTCATGACCCCCGCTGCCAAGGAATTCGTCACCCCGCTGACCCTTGCCACCTTAAGCCGCCATGCCGTGGTTAGTGAATTCTTCGACCGCCGCGACGGAAGCTGGCACTCACATGTGGACCTCGGACTTTGGGCCGACGCCATGGTCATTGCACCGGCAACGGCCGCCACAATCGGAAAGATGGCACATGGCATTGCCGACAACATGCTCGTCACCACCTATCTCTCCATGAAGGCACCGGTGTTTGTGGCACCCGCTATGGACCTCGACATGTTTGCACACCCAACCACCCAGGAAAACCTGCTGACACTGCAGCACCACGGCGTGAGGGTGATTGCGCCGGCAGAAGGGGAACTGGCATCGGCACTCGTGGGAAAAGGACGGATGGAAGAACCGGAAAACATCTTCGCCTACCTCAAGGATTTTCTTGAGCATTCCGCTGACTCAGCCATGGAGAACGTTCCTGCACCTCAGCGCGGCAAACTCCTGCTCACCGCAGGTCCCACACACGAATACATCGACCCCGTACGCTTTATCGGCAACTGTTCGACAGGGAAGATGGGATATGCCCTCGCGGAAGCCGCTGCAGAGGCAGGCTTCGAGGTGGAACTTGTCAGCGGCCCCACCGACCTCACCGTCCACCATCCCCTCATACACCGTACCGACGTGACGAGTGCCGCTGAAATGCACGAGGCGGCAGCACGCATCTTCGGAGACTGCCGGGCAGCCATCCTCTGCGCCGCAGTAGCCGACTTCACACCGGCAAACCGGGGCACGGAAAAGATCAAGCGCGAAGCTACGGGAGAATGGAACATTCCCCTCAAACCTACCGCCGACATTGCAAAAGCTTTGGGGCAATGCAAGACGGAAGGGCAAGTGCTGGCGGGCTTCGCTCTCGAAACGCATAACGAACGCTCAAACGCCGTCGAAAAAATGAAGCGCAAGCAATTCGACTTCATCGTCCTCAACAGCCTGCGCGATGAAGGGGCAGGCTTCGGATACGACACGAACAAGGTGGATATCATCGACTGCGACGGCACTACCACCCCATTGCCACTGAAACCCAAAACCGAAGTGGCACGCGACATCGTCCGGCATCTCTGTGCCCTCATCGATAAAAAACACTGAACCAACCCATCTCCCCCCCGAAGGATTTTCCACAAAGACAATGAACATCCTCCGCACATTCTTCATTCTCCTTTCATCCCTCATCGCCTGCACACTCCAGGCGCAGGAACTGGATGCACGTGTCACCGTCAACCATTCGCAAGTTGAGGGTACGAATGTCAGCGTCTTCGAACAACTCGAAGAACGCCTTACGGATTTCATCAACCAACGGCAATGGACCGACCTGCAGTTCAAGAAGAACGAACGCATCAACTGCAACTTCTCCATCACCGTGAAGAAATACGATGAATCGGCCAACCAGTTCACCTGCTCGGCCAACATCAGTGCCACACGCCCGGTCTACAACTCCTCGTATAGCACCACATCGTTTGCCACCAACGACAACAACTTCAACTTCACATTCCAGGAATTTGACCAGTTGGAGTTCCGCACCGACCAAATCGATACCGACCTCACCGCACTCATCGCCTACTATGCATATCTGATTATCGGCATCGACCTCGACACAATGTCCCCGATGGGCGGTACGAACTACCTGCAAACCGCCCTCGACATCTGCAACAGTGCACAGAGCCTCACCGTTTCGGCCAAAGGATGGAAAGCTTTCGACGACGGAAAAAACCGCTACGGCATTGTCAACGACTGGCTCGACGGCGGAATGACCGACTTCCGCAAGGCACAGTACACCTACCACCGACAGGGACTCGACCTGATGACTGAGAACAGCGAACGTGCCCGGGCAAACATCACCGCTGCATTCGAAGACCTGAAAAAAGCACGCGAAAACAAGTCGCTCAGCCTCCTGCCGCAGCTTTGGACAGAATACAAGGCCGACGAAATCGTCAACATCTACCAGGGACACGCCACGCAGAAGGAAAAGGAATTCCTTATCGAACTCCTCACCAACATCAACGCCTCAAAGAGCGCAAGCTGGAACAAGATCCGTTCTGCCAACTGAGCGCCCTGCCCCACCCCTCCATGGCCGTTCCATAACCTGGACGCCCCCACACCTGTCATATTCCCCACATAAACCATGCTTTCCTCATTACACATTTCCAACTACGCACTCATCGCGAGTCTTGACCTCGACCTCAAGCACGGCTTCAGCGTCATCACCGGAGAGACCGGCGCCGGAAAGAGCATCATCCTTGGTGCACTCGGACTGCTGCAAGGCAACCGTGCCGACACCAAAGCCATCAAGACGGGCGAAAAGAAATGCATCGTCGAAGGAACCTTCGAAACCGAAGGACTGGGGGTGCGGGGACTTCTTGAAAAGGAAGACATCGACTGCGACGATGCCACCATCACCATTCGCCGCGAAATAAGCGCATCGGGAAAAAGCAGGACGTTCATCAACGACTCACTCGCCACCCTCAACCTCCTGCGAGAGGTAAGCCAGCACCTCATCGACATACACTCGCAGCACCAGAACCTGCTCCTTGGACGCGAGACCTTCATCATCGACACCCTCGACTGCATCGCCGCCGCACCGGAAATCCTACACGACTACCGCACCGCATACCAGGAGTGGCACGAGAGCGAAAGCAAACTCCGCCGGATGCGCGAGCAGGCGGCAAAGGCACAGCAGGAACAGGATTTCATTGCCTTCCAACTTGAGGAACTGGAACGTCTGCAACTCAAGGAAGGCGAAAGGCAGCAACTTGAGGAGGAACTGCAGATTCTTGCCCATGCCGAGGAGGTACGACAGGCACTCTGTTCAGCCGGAAACCTGCTCGGAAACGACGACGACAGCCTCCCCGCACGATTGTCACAGGCCCGCGAAGCCCTGGAAAGTATTGCGGACTTTCTCCCCGCTGCACAGGAGATGGCAGAACGCATCGAGAGCGCACGCATCGAAATCAACGACATCGCACGCGAAGCGGGTCACGAAGCCGACGGCATAGAGGCCGACCCGGCACGCCTGGCATACGTGGAAGAACGACTGTCGAACATCTACAGCATGCTCAAGAAGCATCATGTGGAGACCGACACCGAACTGATAGCCAAACAGACGAGCATGCGCAAGCAGCTCAACCTCATCGAAAATGCCGACGCCCTTATTGCACGGCAGGAGGAAACGGCACGGAACGCAAGGAAACGCTTGGCAGCTGCGGCAACTACACTGACGGAAAAACGCAAACAGGCTGCGGCAGTCATCGAACAGGAACTCAAGGACCGCCTGCAACATCTGGGCATGCCCAACGGACAGTTCCGGTTCGAATTCACCCGGCGCCAGACACCGGACACTACAGGAACAGATGCGGTACGCTTCCTGTTCTCTGCCAACAAGGCCGTAGCGCCGCAAGACATTGCACAGACAGCATCGGGAGGAGAAATCGCACGCGTGATGCTCGTACTGAAAGCCATCATCGCACAGCAAAAGGAAATGCCGACTATCATCTTCGACGAAATCGACACCGGAGTGAGCGGCACCATGGCAGAGCGTATGGGACAGGTGATGCAGCAAATCAGCACACACGCGCAGGTCATCTGCATCACACACCTCCCCCAGATTGCCGCACTTGGGAACAACCACTATAAAGTATATAAAGAGGAGGGCGACGACGGAACGGCATCGCACATCATCCCCCTCGACGAACCACAACGCGTGGAGGAAATCGCCCATATGCTCTCGGGCGAAAACCTTACACCCGAGGCACTCGCTAACGCACAGACCCTCCTTCACGGCGGAAAACGGCAGTAAATACTACGTTTGCCGACGGAAATTCACCGAAAACCAGCACAACAACAAGAAAACAACAGCATGAAAAAGTCAATTCTTGCACTGATAGCCCTTGCGGCATGTTTCACCGGGACCGCAGCCATAAAGCCAGCCGACATCAACAAGGCCGTAGTAAACGTCGTCACATACGACGCCAACGGCAATGTCCTGCAGTCGGGATACGGATTCCTCATCGGTGACCGGGGCGAAGTCATTGCACCGTACCAAACCTTCATGGGAGCCGTACGCGCCGAAATCATCGACTGGAAAGGACAGCAGGCCGAGGTGAAACGCATCGCCGGGGCATCCAGTGCCTACGACCTCATACGGTTCACCACCGATATTCCCCTCAAAAAGCTCGTATCACTCTCTCCGGCCACTATGCCGGCGGCAAAGGATGCGGCTGTAATGCTGGCCTACTACACCACCGACAAGAAGGCAATGCCGAAAAACGTCAGCATCACCGCCGCCGATGAATACAACAGCCACTATTACTACGAGACATCGGCTCCGAACGAGGACCACTACGTGGGTTGCCCTCTGCTGAATGCTGCAGGCGAAGCCGTGGCTCTGGTACAGAAAAACGTGCTGAAAGATGCCACTACGGCCTGTGCCATCGACATCAGTTTTGCCAACGAGCTGTCCATCAATGCCCAGTCGGCCTTCAACACCGACCTGAACAATGTGCCCATCGCCAAACTGCTGCCGGCCGACGACGAGGAGACAGCCTTCTCCTATACCTACATGATGCTGCACTCGCAGATTGACTCTGCACTCGTGATGACCACCTGCAACGACTTCATCGGCCTCTACCCGACGAACACGAAAGTCCTCACCGAACGGGCCACCTACCTTGCTGCCCGCGGTAACTATGCCGCAGCCGATGCCGACCTCAAGCAGGCCGTTGCCATGGCTGGGGAGAACACCTCCGACTGTCTCTATACGCAGAGCATGCTAATGTACAACAAGATGCTGGCTACCGGCGAAGGCACTGACCCCTGGCCGGAATGGACACTCGAAACTGCGCTCGCCTCGGCCGAAGAGGCTTACAAGGCCACGCCCCAGCCCGTCTACCTGCTACAACAGGGACAGATTCTCTTCAGCATGCAGCGTTTTGCCGAAGCCTATGAAAAGTTCATGGCCGTAAATGCCAGCGAAATCGCCAATGCACAGACCTTCTTCTACGCCTCGAACGCTCTGGAGCGCGATGGTGGAGACGGCATGCAGGTCATCGCTCTTCTCGACAGCGCAGTGGCTCACCTCAAAACACCCTACAACACCGATGCCGCGCCTTACCTCTTTGCCCGCGCACAGCATCTTGACAATGCCGGAGAACACAGAAAGGCAACGGCCGACTACAACGAGTACGAGAAAATCGTAGGGCCGCGCAACCTTACCGCATACTTCTACTACCTCCGTATGCAGGCAGAAACGGGAAGCCGCATGTACCAGCAGGCTCTCGACGATGCGCATACCGCCATCAGCCTTGCGAAGGACGATGACGAAAAGGCGGACTACCTGCTCGAACAGGCGCTCCTGCAACTCCGCGTGAACCTCCTCGACGAATGCATCGCCACATGCAACGACATCTTTGCATTGAAAGAGGACATGGCGGATGCCTATAAAATCTGCGGCATCGCCTACGGCGAGAAAAAGAACAAGACAAAAATGCAGCAGATGCTGGAAAAGGCCAAGAACCTGGGTGCAGAAAACACCAACGAACTCCTGGAGAAGTACAAATGACGCCACTTGGAGATGCCCCCAGCGATGCCTGACGATGGCACAGAAACCAGAACAAACCTTCCTATAATATATACATGTATAAAAGGCAGCCCGAAACGCAACGGGTTGCCTTTTTCCTTGTTCTCCGGAGGTGCATTACCAACGTCCCAGGCACGAAATCCGGAACTTTGCCGATGGACTGTAAGTAAATTGACTGCAAAATGAAAACCCGGGAAAACGAATTTTGATAAAAGAAATCCCCAAAAAGCAAGTGAAAATAGCAAAACAAAAGAAAAAGCACCAATTTTTCCCCTAAAAATTTCGGCATTCTAAGATAAATGCATAATTTTGGGACGCAAAATAATATAGGTTTTTTAACTTTTCCTATACACGAAAAGCACAAAGGTTGCAGACGTTCCGCGTCGGAACGCCCATGCCGTATTCTACAAAGTTGAAACGAAACAAAAACATCTAAAAAAATAACCAAAAGTCTATGTCCTATCTTGAATTCGACAAAACGCAGATGGCCAACCTTCAGGACTCTCTCCGCAAAGAGTTCCTGCTGACGGCAAAGACCGGTGCGTATTGCTCCTCCACGCTCGTAGGCTGCAACATCCGCAAGTATCATGGCTTGCTCGTTGTCCCCGTTGACACCCTCGACGACGAGAACCATGTACTGCTCTCGTCGCTCGACGAGACCATCATCCAGCATGGCGCGGAGTTCAACCTCGGTCTCCACAAGTACGTCGGAGACCACTTCAGCCCCAAGGGCCACAAATACATCGAAAGCTTCAGCTGGGAAAAGGCTCCCACATGGATTTTCCGTGTCGGCGGCGTCCGCATGAAGAAGGAAGTGATGTTCCGCAGCGAATCCGACCGTCTCTTCATCCGCTACACCCTGCTCGAAGCTCATTCCGACACCACACTCCGCCTGAAGCCATATCTGGCATTCCGCAGCGTGCGGGCATGGACCCATGAAAACGGTGTGGCAAACACCTCGTTCCAAACCTGCAAGCAAGGTATCAGCATGAAACTCTATGAGGGGTATCCCGACCTTTTCATGCAGACCGACAGCAAGAAGGCCGAATGGGTACACCAGCCCGACTGGTATCGCGGACTCGTTTACGACAAGGAAAGCGAACGCGGATACGGAGAGACCGAAGACCTGCTCGTTCCCGGATACTTTGAAATGCCCATCAAGAAGGGCGAAAGCATCGTCTTCACCGCCAGCCTTGGTGAAAGAGAGCCGAAAGACTTCAACGGCATCATGGCCGCCGAAATCGAAAAGCACGATGCCCGCGACAACTTCTGGAACTGCCTCGTCAACGCTGCACGACAGTTCAGCGTAACACCGGAGAACGACCCCAACGAAACCTACCTCATCGCAGGATGGCCCTGGTTCAAACCCCGCGGACGCGACACCTTCGTCAGCCTCCCCGGACTCACACTGAGCATCGGCGACACCGCACAGTTCGAAAAATATATGGCCACCGCCGAAAAGGCCGTCATGGACTTCATCGAACACCGTCCCGTCAGCGTAAAGATTTACGAGGTTGAACAGCCCGACGTGCTCCTCTGGGCCGTATGGAGCCTCCAGCAGTATGCAAAAATTGTAGGACTCGACAAGTGCTACGAAAAGTATGGCACACTCATAGAGCGCATCATGCAGTTCATCTGGGAAGGCAAACATCCCAACCTGTTCGTGCACGACAACGGACTTCTCTACAGCAACGGACGCGACCAGGCTGTGACGTGGATGAACAGCACCGCCTACGGACGCCCCATCGTATCCCGATCGGGATATATCGTTGAATTCAACGCCCTCTACTACAACGCCAAACGATTCTTCCAGCAGATGCTTCTGCAAAGCGGAACGAAGGCCAATGCGGCCATCGCCGAACAGATTGAAGCAGAGTGCAAACTCATGGAGGAAAGTTTCCGCAGCGTATTCCTCAACGAATTCGGATACCTCTTCGACTATGTCGACGGCACCGACCGCTGCTACGAAATGCGACCCAACCAGCTGCTCGCCATCGCCCTCGACTACTCTCCACTTACCCGAAAGGAGTGCAAGAGCATCCTCGACTTCTGCACCAAGGAACTCAAGACCCCCAAGGGCATCCGCTCACTCACCCCGAAGAGCGGAAACTACCACCCTTACTACATCGGACGTCAGGAAGACCGCGACATCGCATACCATCAGGGCACCGCATGGCCCTGGCTCATGGGATTCTATCTTGAAGCCTACCACAAGGTGTACAAGATGAGCGGTGTGAACTACATCGAACGCCAGCTCATCGGCTTCGAGGAAGAGCTCTTCTACCACTGCATCGGCACCATTCCCGAACTCTTCGACGGCAACCCCCGCTTCTCCGGACGCGGAGCAGTGTCATTCGCCATGAATGTCAGCGGCATCCTCCGTGCGCTGCATCTCCTGCAAGTGCTTCAGGCCGAAGAGGACGCCGAAGACTGATTACATCCTCCTCACAACAAACTCCATAAACGGTTCCAAACATCGGCAACAGAAAATGCCGAAAGCCCCGGACACTTCCGACCTTTGGTTCCGGCCTTTGGCCAAGGGCACTGCCCCCACCCTTCGCACGGAACACGGAATGCCTTCCGCAACATGACATGCAGGAACCGGCTTTACCACACAAAAGAAAAGAATCACATACTATGAAAGTATTAATGTTTGGCTGGGAGTTTCCCCCGAAGATTTACGGCGGACTTGCTGTGGCATCCTATGGTATCACCCAGGGTCTTTCCAAGATTCCCGGTGTCGAGACCACCTTCTGCCTGCCAAAGCCCTGCGGTGAAGAGGAGAAATTCCTGAACATCCTGAGCATGAACGAGGTCCCCGTCGTTTGGCGCGACCCCGACTACGAATGGCTCAAAGGACGTCTCAAGAACCTGATACCCGAAGAATACTACCAGTTCCGCGACCATATCTATGCCGACTTCAGCTACAAGGGCACCAACGACATCGGCGGACTGGACTTCGCAGGAGGTTATCCCAAAAACCTCCACGAGGAAATCGGTAACTTCAACATCATTGCCGGCGTCATTGCCCGTACGCGTGAATTCGACATCATCCACGCCCACGACTGGCTCACCTTCCCTGCAGGCGTACATGCCAAGCAGGTGAGCGGAAAGCCACTCGTCATCCACGTGCATGCCACCGACTTCGACCGCTCGCGCGGACAGGTGAACCCCACCGTTTACAGTATCGAAAAGAACGGTATGGACAATGCCGACTGCATCATGTGCGTTTCTGAACTCACACGGCAGACCGTCATACGCCACTACCACCAGGATCCAGCCAAGTGCATCGCCATGCACAATGCCGTATATCCTCTCTCGCCCGAACTCCAAGCCATCCCCCGCAAGGAGGACACCAAGGAGAAGACCGTCACCTTCCTCGGACGCATCACCATGCAGAAGGGACCGGAATACTTCGTCGAGGCTGCGGCACTCGTACTGAAACGTACCAAGAACATCCGATTCTGTATGGCTGGTTCCGGCGACAAGATGAACGAAATGATTGACCTCGCCGCAAACCTCGGCATCGCCGACCGCTTCCACTTCCCCGGATTCCAGCGCGGACGTCAGGTTTATGAATGCTACAAGAATTCCGACGTCTTCGTCATGCCTTCCGTTTCCGAACCTTTCGGTATCGCACCCCTCGAGGCCATGCAATGCGGATGCCCGAGCATCATCTCCAAACAGTCGGGATGCGGCGAAATCCTCGAAAAGGTCATCAAGACCGACTATTGGGACATCGAAGCCATGGCCGACGCCATCTATTCCATCTGCACCAACGAAGGTCTCTACAAATATCTCCAGGAAGAGGGACTCAAGGAAGTGGATGCCATTACATGGGAAAAAGTCGGAGAACGCATCTACAACTGCTACAAAAAGGTGCTCGGATGGCAGTAACGGACTGCATGGCACCCCATACCTTATCTGAAACAACAACCCTATACTACAAGAAATAAACAATATGAAGACAGTTTGTTTGTACTTCGAGATTCACCAGAATATACATCTCAAGCGCTATCGCTTCTTCAACATCGGTACCGACCACTACTACTACGATGACTACGAGAACGAGCGCTCCATCACCGAAACGGCCGAGAAGAGCTACATCCCCGCACTTAAGGCCCTCATCGAAATGGCAAAGGCCCACGGAGGATTCTTCAAATGTGCCATCAGCCTCAGCGGTACTGCGCTCGAACTTCTCGAAAACTATTCGCCCGAAGTCCTCGACCTCCTCAAGGAACTCAACGACACCGGATGCGTGGAATTCCTTGCCGAACCCTACAGCCACGGACTCTCCTTCCTCTACAACAAGGACGTCTTCAAGGATGAGGTAGCTCGCCTCGACAAGAAGGTGACCAAACTCTTCGGAAAGAAACCCCAGGTGTTCCGCAACAGCTGCCTCAGCTACAGCGATGAAGTGGGCGAAATGGTTGCCGAAATGGGCTACAAGGGTATGCTGGCTGAAGGTGCAAAGCACGTGCTCGGATGGAAGAGCGCACACTATGTCTACAGCTGCAACCGCAATCCCAAACTCAGCGTTCTCCTCCGCGACGCTGCACTCTCCGAGGACATCAGCTTCCGCTTCAACGACTCCAACTGGAGCGAATATCCCCTCTTTGCCGACCGCTACGCTCAGTGGATTGCTGATATGCCCCAGGAAGAACAGTGTGTCAACATCTTCATGGAACTCTGTGCACTCGGCATCTTCCAGCCGCTTTCGAGCAACATCCTCGAATTCCTCAAGGCACTTCCCGAACAGCTCAAGCAGCGCGGCATAGGATTCAGCACTCCCAGCGAAATCATTGCCAACAACAAGCCCGTCGGACCGATTGACGTGGAATATCCCACCTCTTGGGTCGACGAGGAACGCGACCTCAGCCCCTGGCTCGGCAACAAGATGCAGCAGGAATCTGTCGCCAAACTCTACAGCGTTGCTGAACGTGTACGCGTTTGCAAGAACAAGAAGCTCCAACAGGACTTCGACTATCTACAGGCTTCGAACAACTTCCGCTTCATGTCCACCAAGGCCAGTTCCGGAGGTTACCGCGGAATCTACGACAGTCCCTATGACGCTTTCACCAACTACATGAACATCCTTGGCGACTTCACCTCTCGCGTGAACGAACTTTTCGGCGGTGCCGAGAACGAGGAAATCAACTCCCTCCTCACCCTCATCCAGAACCAGGGCGAGGAACTTGAGGTGAAGCAGAAGGAAATCGACAAGCTCCAGGCCATAATCAAGCGCCTCGAAGCCGCTGAACCCGCAAAGCCCGAAGCACCTGCAAAGAAGACGGCTGCAAAGAAACCTGCCGCAAAGAAGGAAGAGCCCAAGGCTGAAGCACCCGCCAAGAAGGCTCCTGCAAAGAAACCTGCAACCAAAAAGGCTGAGCCCAAAGACGAAGCACCGGCAAAGAAGGCTCCCGCAAAGAAAACTGCAGCCAAGAAATAATGCAGAAAAAGGTAACCTAATCTGAAAAACAGGCTCCTGCTCCGGAACACTCCGGAACAGGAGCCTTGTTAATCTCCGACCTCGCATCAAAAGAATCTACAAAACCGATGCGCTATGTTTCAATGACGATGAGCTTACAGGCATATCCGAATCCGCTCATGCCGGGAGGAGACAACATCACACTATTCCACATTTCCTTATCCCCTCCCATGGCCTCTTCGATTTTCAACAATACCCGTGACAAGAAATGCCGATAATTCACGGGGAAGCGGACATACAGCCTACCCTTCTGCCTTCCTCCTAATAAGGCGAAAAAGGCTGCACTTGGAAACTAAATCCACAACACAGCCACATCAACGCTCAAAGTATTCCCAACGCTTGTAGAAGTCATTGTATTTGTAATAGCCCAGCAGTTTGCCGTGCTTGTCGAAGTAATGGCGCAGGTCGGCCGCGGTGCGGTTGCGGTTGTCGGTCAGCGTTTCGACCATGATGGCCACGCCGCCGGGGCCGTAACCCTCGTAGGTGATGGCTTCGTA
>SFJN01000296.1 GCA_004555055.1 Bacteroidales bacterium
GCCGTCGCTCAACGGATAAAAGGTACTCTGGGGATAACAGGCTGATCGCGGCCGAGAGTTCACATCGACGCCGCGGTTTGGCACCTCGATGTCGGCTCTTCGCATCCTGGGGCTGGAGAAGGTCCCAAGGGTTTGGCTGTTCGCCAATTAAAGCGGAACGCGAGCTGGGTTCAAAACGTCGTGAGACAGTTTGGTCCTTATCCTCTGTGGGCGCAGGTGATTTGAGGGGAACATTCCCTAGTACGAGAGGACCGGGAATGACGAACCCATGGTGTTGCGGTTGTCGCGCCAGCGGCACGCCGCGTAGCTATGTTCGGAACGGATAAGCGCTGAAAGCATCTAAGCGCCAAGCCTCCCCCAAGACAAGATCACCCAGACGCAAGTCTCTCAAGCGCGGTCGTAGACCACGACCTCGATAGGCCGCAGGTGTAAGCGCAGCGATGCGTTGAGCTGAGCGGTACTAATCGCGCGTGCGGCTTAGCTTATTTTCGACTTCACTTGAAGCGGATCTTCCGCCTCTCGTGCGTCGCGGTTCTCTTTAGCTCCAAGCTTGCGGCTTTTTGCCGGTGGCCATGGAGGAGCTGTCATACCCGTTCCCATTCCGAACACGGAAGTCAAGGGCTCCATCGCCGAGGGTAGTGCGGGACTCGCCCGTGCGAGAGTAGGACGCCGCCGGCTTTTTCCATTTCATGAATCCGCCCCAAGGGCGGGCAATTCCGTGGACGCGAGTCCACGGTTTTTTGCTACACTATGGTCGTGAACCGAATTACCTTTTACGTGAATTCCGACAAGGCCGGAGCAGAAGACGAGAAAGAACGGCTTCAGCTCTTTGCGAAGGGCCTTGGCATGGTCTGTTCAGATGAGAAGCCAGAGGTTGTCGTCGTTCTTGGTGGTGATGGAACGATGCTCTCTGCCGTCCATCGCTATCCTGGAATTCCGTTGATCGGGTTGAATCTCGGGTCGTTGGGGTATCTCTCGGGAGTGGAACGGCCCAATTTTGACTCAGCCATACGTGCGCTTCATGATGGCCAATTCGCGATTTCAAATCGGACCGCACTTTCCGTCAATGGGCGTGTGGCCTTGAACGATGTGGTCGTCTCGCGTGGTGTCTCCGGTCATGCGGCGGTCATTGAACTCTATGTCGACAATCGGATGGCGACGAGTTTTTTCGCCGATGGACTCGTCATCGCGACGCCAACTGGATCGACCGCCTATTCTTTGGCGGCAGGAGGACCGATCCTCACCCCTGATTCCCAGTGCCTTGTGATTACCCCAGTGTGTCCCCATGCCCTGACATCACGCCCTCTTGTCGTACGCGACTCGTCAACGCTGCGGCTGAAGCTCCGTGTTCGTCCCGGTGCGGAGGCTCTTGAGATTTTCGCCGATGGTGAATCACTCGGTTCTCTTACCGCGGATTCTGAACTTGTGGTTAAGAAGGACTCTTTCGGCGTGCCTCTGGTGGAGCTTGCGGGTTACAATCCCTACTTGGTTCTCAGTCGAAAACTCGGTTGGTCAGGAAGTGCGATTAGGTGATTTTCAATGACTGAACTCGAAGAACGCATTGGATATCGTTTCACGAACAGCGCGCTCCTTGAACGCGCGCTTAATACGCCGTCGGTGCGTATGGTCGATCCCTCTGCCAAGGACAATCAGCGACTCGAGTTTCTGGGGGATGCCGTTTTCGGGCTTCTTTCCGCCGATTCCGTCTTCAGGAAGAATCCTGACGACCAGGAAGGCCTGCTGACGGTCCGACGGACGCATCTTGTGTCGGGCGTCGCACTAGCCGCGGCCGCGGAGAAGCTCGAGCTCAGGAAATGGCTTCATCGAAATGTCGGTGCGCATGAGATTCCTCCTCACGCCAAACTGCTGGCAGATGCCCTTGAGGCCATCATGGGTGCGATTTGGCTGGATGGCGGCCTCGAGTCCGCCCGCGCTTTTTTCCAGCGCCTTGAGCTGCCTTTCGACGAGAAATTCAACGAGTGGGACGCGAACCCCAAGGGATTCCTTCAGATGAAGGCACAGGCGTTGACGCCTCCGCGGAAACCGTCCTACAAGGTCAAGAAGATTGAAGGCTCCGCGCACGAGCCCATCGTGACCGTCGAGGTTT